>JAVXWK010000081.1:0-13575 GCA_032230575.1 Pseudonocardiales bacterium
AGGTTGGCTGAATCATGTTGCGTAGAGCGTTGTTAGCAGCGGCCCTGGTCGTCGGTCTGATGCCGTCCGCGCCTGCTCTGGCGTTGGAGAACGGCCTGGCGCGCACTCCCCCGATGGGCTTCAACAACTGGAACTCGACCGGCTGCCGCGCGGACTTCAACGAGGCCATGGTGAAGGGCATCGCGGACATCTTCGTGTCGCGCGGCCTGAAGGACGCGGGCTACCAGTACGTGAACCTGGACGACTGCTGGGCCAAGACGTCCCGCGACTCGTCCGGCAACCTCGTGCCGGACCCGGTGCGCTTTCCCAACGGCATCAAGGCGGTCGCGGACTACATCCACGGCAAGGGCCTGAAGATCGGCATCTACACCTCGGCCGGCACCAAGACGTGCAACACCGCGGGCTTCCCCGGCGGTCTCGGTCACGAGCAGCAGGACGCGAACCTGTTCGCCTCGTGGGGAATCGACTACCTGAAGTACGACAACTGCAACAACCAGGGCGTCGACGCGCAGCAGCGGTACAAGGCGATGCGCGACGCCCTGGCGCGCACCGGCCGTCCGATCGTGTACTCGATCTGCGAGTGGGGCCGCACCGACCCGAAGGTGTGGACGTGGGGCGCGCCGGTCGGAAACCTGTGGCGCACCACCGGTGACATCTCCGACAACTGGTCGTCGATGATCGGCAAGGCGCAGGCGAACCGGGTGCTGGCCCAGTACGCCGGGCCGGGCCACTGGAACGACCCGGACATGCTGGAGGTCGGCAACGGCGGTATGTCCGCCACCGAGTACCGCACGCACTTCTCGCTGTGGGCGATCATGGCGGCGCCGCTGCTGATCGGTTCGGACCTGCGCAAGGTCTCCGCTGACACGTTCACGATCCTGGAGAACCGGGACGTGATCGCGGTGGACCAGGATCCGCTGGGGCGTCAGGGAACCGTGGTGTCGTCGTCTTCCGGCAAGGTCGTCTACTCGAAGGTGCTGGAGAACGGCGACCGGGCTGTGGCGCTGTCCAACGAGACGACGTCGACTCAGACGATCTCCACCACGGCTGCGGCGATCGGCCTCGGCGGCGGGGCGTCGTACACGCTGAAGGACCTGTGGTCGAAGCAGGTCCGGACGGTGTCGAGCACCATCAGCGCGTCGGTTCCGGCGCACGGGACCGTGCTGTACCGGGTGACGCGCAGCGGGTCGATGACGCGCTACGAGGCGGAGTCCGCCCAGATCTCGGCCGGTGTGGTCGAGTCGAACCACGTGGGCTTCTCCGGGACCGGGTTCGTCAACTCCGACAACGCGGTCGGACCCTACGTCGAGTGGACGATCAACTCGGCCGCCGGTGGCGCGGCGCCGCTGTCGTTCGGCTACGCCAACGGGACGACGGTGTCGCGGCCTCTGGACGTGTCGGTGAACGGGGCGCTGGCGCGCGACGAGCTCGCGTTCGCGGGCACGGGTGCCTGGACCACGTATCTGGCGGTGCAGCTGCCGGTGACGTTGCAGCCCGGTGAGAACAAGATCCGGGTGACGGCGACGACCGCGAACGGTGCGCCGAACCTCGACTACCTCGACGTCGGGTGAGCCTGTGGGGCGGGCACGGTAACTCGTGCCCACCCCACGGCGACATCCGGGCATGGCCCCGAAAGGAGCGCCCCGCCGAAAGCCGAAGTCAGCAGACAGGTGCGAGCGGCGTGGTCTCGTCAGGGCCGGGGCGACGACGCCACCGGTTCAGCTTCGCGTGTTCCGCCAGCGAGATCAGCGTCTCGCGCACCGACAGCCGCACCCGCGGATCGCAGTTCACCACGGGAACCTCGGGCGAGATGCCCATCCCGTGGATGATCGCCTTCACGTCCGACCGCACCGACGCGTGCACGTTGTTCAACGCCAGCACGTACGGGATGCGGTGGTCCTCGAAGTACCGCATCGCGTCCACGGAGTCCGCGGGACGCATCACGTCGAACAGCACCACGGCACCGACGGCACCGCGCACCACGTCGTTCCAGCCCGCGCGCGCGTCCTGCCACTGCGGGGCCACGAACAGGTGCAGAGCCAGCCCGGGGTCGAGCCACACGCGGCCGAACTGTATGCGCACCAGCTCCGTGACCAAGCCCGCGCGCTCCGGTGGGAGCGCTGTCATGGTCAACAGATCGTTTTCCACGATGGACCTGATGAAGGTGCTCTTGCCGACGCCGAAGCCACCGGCGACCACAACCTTGGCCGAAGTCAGCTCCCGTCCAGGCGGCCCAGGGGGCCCGAAGTCGGGAAATCTAGAGCCGACGTAGTCCACTCAGCACTCTCTCCATCAACCCGAGGTCCGGCGTGTCACCGCCCGCGGAAGCGGTCTGGTGCACGTCCACCAGACCTCGTTCCGCCATGTCGCCGAGCAACACCTTCACGACTCCGAGCGGGAGTCGCATCAGTGCGGCCACCTCCGCGACGGATCGCGGGGAGTGGCAGAGCTCGACAACGCGTTGGTGCTCAGCCTGCAAGATACCCGCAGACTGCCGACTCTGATCATTGGCGGAGACAAGTGTCTCGATCTCGAGGTCGATATTCGACCGTGTGCGCCCACCCGTCCAGGCATATGCACGAACGATCGACGCGTCCTGAACCTCCGCGGCGGGAGGTTCGGAAGCGGATGCTTCTTCTTGCGGTACAACGGGAGTCGCTTCCCGCGCGGGCACCGGGGACGACGTGCGCGATCGCTTGCGACCCGAGTCCAGGGAGAACCCGTTCATCAGGTCGGCGAACGTCTGCTCGGCGGGCGACTCAGCCCGCCTGCGTCGCCGGTGCGCGTCAGCGGCCGAACTCATGATCACCTCACGCTGTGCAGCTGCGCTCGCAGTTCGGGGGTGAGGATCTGACCCACCTGATCGACCACCACGGTCATCTCGTAGGCCACTTGGCCGACATCGCTGTCGGGCGCGGCGAGAACCGCCAGACAAGACCCGTCTCGAATGGACATGAGGAGCATGATCCCGTAGTCCATCTCGATCACGGTGCGCAACACTCCGCCGCCCTCAAAACAACGCGAGGCGCTCATCGTGAGCGCCGTGACGCCCGAGGAGATGGCGGCCAGCTGCTCGGCGCGGTCCGGCGGCAGGCCCGTCGACTTGGTGAGCAGAAGACCGTCCACCGAGATCACGATCGCATGCGCGACACCGGCCACCCGATCGACGAAGTTGGTGATGAGCCAGCCGAACTGGTCCACCTGGCGCGACTGAGGCGTGCTCATGCCTTTTCCCCGTTCCCCTGGCCGTTCGCCTGGCCGTTCCCGTTCCCGTTGCTGCCCAGCGGCATCTGGCGGATGCCCGTCTGGTAGCTGGCGAGGAAGCCTCGTGCTCGCTCCGGATCGCGCTTCGGCCCTGCCGCGGGGCGCGCACCGTTCTCGGGACGTTCCGCGAGGTCGGGAAGCAGATTCTTACGCGGCGCCCGTTTCGGCAACCCGGCATCGGTCTCGCCGGCGTCCGTCGCCGGGTCTCCCGATTGTTCCCAGACGCCGCCCGCGGGCTTCTTGCCGAACCAGGTGGCCGCTACCGAGGGTGACGGTCCAGGTCCGGGCACTACCGGCGAATGATCACCGTTGACCGGTTCGCCGGAGTTGTTCTCAGGGGTACCACTTCCGGCGAACCAGGAAGAAGTCGTCTCAACTGGAGTGGGTCGCGTCTCACTTGGCGACCCGTTGACCCCGTTGGTCCCGTTGGCCGTGGTCCGCGGTTGCCGCTGGGGCAGCGGGGGTTCCTCGATCGCGGCGCCGCGGAACGACGTCCACTCCGCCGACTCGCGCGGGTGCTCGATCGCCGGAGCCGGAGCCGGAGCAGTAGCCGGAGCGGGCGGCGGGGCCAGGTTCGGCGTCTTGACGACCACGTGCGGCTGCTTGGCGGCGAGCGCCGGCTTCGGCTGGGGCAGCGCGGCGTGGCGCGGCTGGGCGGGCGTCTCGGGTTCCGACTGCGAGCGGACGAGCTCCGACGGCACGAGGACGAACGCGCGCAGGCCCTCACGGCCCTCCCCCGCCCCGCGCAGCCGGACGGTGATGCCGTGGCGGGCCGCGAGACGACCGACGACGAACAGACCCATCTGGCGCGAGACCGGCACATCATCTTCTGTACCAGACGTCAGCCGCTCGTTCGCCTCGGTGAGCTCGGCGGGACCCATGCCGATGCCCTGGTCCGCGACCTCGACGAGCACCGAGCCCTGCTGGTCGATCCGCGAGCCGATCATGACCTGCGTGGTGGGCGCGGAGAACGCCGTGGCGTTGTCCAGCAGCTCCGCGACGAGGCGCACGAGGTCGCTGGCCGCGTAGCCGACGATCTCCACCGACGGCGTCGACTTC
Organism: Pseudonocardiales bacterium; assembly: GCA_032230575.1. Taxonomy (GTDB): domain Bacteria; phylum Actinomycetota; class Actinomycetes; order Mycobacteriales; family Pseudonocardiaceae; genus Lentzea. The sequence continues at coordinate 4,324 of JAVXWK010000081.1, forward strand.
ACCACGACTCGCTGGTAGTGCTCGATCTCCGACGCGGCGGCGCGCAGCACGTCCGCCAGCGGCACCGGCTGGTGGAACCGGCGGGCGACGTCGGTGCCGGACAGCACCATCAGGTTCTCGTTGTTGCGGCGCATGCGCGTCGCGAGGTGGTCGAGCTTGAAGAGGTTGGCGAGCTGCTCGGGGTTCTCCTCGTGGCGCTCGAGCTCCTCCATGAGCTTGAGCTGGCGCTCGACGAGACCCTGCGACCGGCGCGACAGGTTGACGAAGATGTTCTTCATGCCCGACCGCAGCGACGACTGCTCGACCGCGGAACGGATGGCCTGCTCGTGCACCGCGTCGAACGCGCGCGCCAGCTGGCCGAACTCCTCGGTGGTGTGCACGGGCACCGGTTCGATCTCGGTGTCCGGCTTGCGGTCCGCGCGGATCGCGGCGACGACCTCGGGGAGGTGGTGGTGCGCCACGTCGAGCGCGGAGTGCCGCAGCTCCGAGAGCGACCGCAGCAGGTAGCGGCCGATGACGAAGCCGAGCGTGCCGGCGACGATCAGCATCGCCAGCAGGATCACCGCGGCGGCACCGGCCTTGTTGGACGTGTCGTCCTGCAGGGTGGCCGCCGAATTCGCGAGCCCGTCCTGCAGGCCGCGGATGACCTCGTCCATCAGCCGCAGGGTGGTGCCGGACGCCTTGTTCCACTCGTCTACGGCGATGCCGAACGAGGGCGGCGGCTTCGGCTGGCCGGGACGCGTCGTCACCTGGACGCCGTCCGGCTGGGTGAGTGCGCGTTCGGTCAGCACCGTCCGGCTCGCGACGGCGGCACCGGTGACGGTCTGCTCGTAGTTGCGGCGCTGCTCGGTCGTGCCGATGGCCTGGAAGTCGTTGATGCGGTCCTGCAGCCGGATGTCGGACTGCTCGAGCGCCCTGGTCTCCGCGCCGAGCAGCTTGCCCCGGCCGATCCCGGCTAACACGATCGCGTGCTGCTGCGAGATCTGCTCCTGCGCGATGACCATGTTGTGCAGCGCGAGCGCGGTGCCGGAGATGCCCTGGTCGCTGAGCTGGCTGATGAGCGCCTGTTCGAAGTCCAGCAGCGCCTTCACGACCGTGGTGTAGCCGATGGTGCCGGCGTTGGGGTCACCGCCGTCGCCGCCCTGCGTGACCTTCTCCCGCAGGCTCTTCAGCGTCTCCAGCTGGCTGCCGAGCTCGGTGAAGCGGTTGCGCGAGACCTCGCTCAGCCCGGCGGTGCGGTCGACGCGGCGGCGCACGGTCGCGCCGGCGTTGTCGGTGGCGCTGATCTGGTTCTGGTACGCGCCGACACCGGACCCGGACGTCGCGCTCTGGGCGGCGAGCGTGCGTTCCTGCTGGACGCTGGAGATCAATGGCGCGAGATCCGCCCGCAGGCGGACCAGGCCCTGCATCTGCACGTAGTTGTTCGACCGGTCGACGTAACCGGAGATCTGCAGTGTGCCCGCGCCGATCGCCACGGCGACAGGCACCAACAGCACGACGCCGAGCTTGACCGGCAGGCGCCAGTTGCGCCAGTCGCTGATCTTTCTCCACTCGACATTCACGAAATGATCCCCAAGGCGCGCTCGAAGTGCCCCACTATCGGCTACCTCCTGGCCTGGTGAATCCCCGCGAGTCGAGACACCCGCAGCTCGATATCGAGATCGGCCGTATCGGGTGTTAGCGGATAGTAGGCCAGAGAGCGTGACGCGACAACGACCTGGGGCGTGTACGATCCGTCACTCCGCGTGACAGCCCACCTCATGGGGTGGTCCTGCGGGTTCAAGGGATTGACTCCCCGCCACGCGTGGTTACGCTTGCGCCCTCCACGCCCGGTCCGGTCGCAGCCTGTGTGCAGGCGCTCACCGGGTACTCCCCGTAACGAATGCGAGCGGTTGATGACGAAGGCGCTGCCCTCCGTGTCACGCCCGGCGCAGCCCGGATTCGCGACCTTTGAAGAGCATCATCACTCATTGCTGATCGATGGTGACGGTGAGCCTGATTTCGGTGCCATCCAAACGAGTGAGGATTTCCTCGCGCTGAAGCGGCGAGTGACGCGATTTATTCTCCCCGCGACGCTGCTGTTCCTCGCTTGGTACGTCACGTTCGTATTGCTTTCCGCTTACGCCGCGGACTTCATGAGCACGCCTCTGTTCGGAACGGTGAACGTCGGGCTGACGATGGGATTCCTCCAGTTCGTCACGACCATCATCATCACGATGGCCTACGCCCGTTACTCCAAGAAGAGGCTCGACCCGCAGGTCGAAAAGGTGCGCGCGCTCGTGGAAACCGATGAGGAGCTCGCGTGACCGGGGCGAACACCGCGATCAACCTGTCCGTCTTCGGCATCTTCGTGCTGCTGACGCTCTACATCGTCTACCGCGCGTCGACGCGGAACGTGAGCGCCTCGGACTACTACGCCGCGGGCAGCAGCTTCACCGGAACCCAGAACGGCATCGCACTCTCGGGTGACTTCCTGTCGGCCGCGTCCTTCTTGGGCATCTCCGGCGCGATCGCGGTGAACGGCTACGACGGCTTCATGTACTCGATCGGGTGGGTCGTCGCCTGGCTGATCGGCCTGATGCTCATCTCGGAACGGCTGCGCAACACGGGCCGGTACACGATGGGCGACGTCATGGCGTTCCGCATGCGCCAGCGCCCGGTCCGCGCGGCCGCCGCCAACGCGACGCTCGTGATCTCGCTCTTCTACATGATCGCGCAGATGGCGGGCGCCGGCGGCCTGATGGCACTGCTGTTGGACGTCCACAGCTCCGTGGGCCAGGCCATCATCATCGCCGTCGTGGGCATCGTCATGGTTCTCTACGTGCTGGTCGGCGGCATGAAGGGCACCACCTGGGTGCAGATCATCAAGGCCGTCCTGCTGGTCTTGTCCGTCTCGCTGCTGACCATCTTCCTGATCGGCAAGTTCGGCTTCGACTTCTCCGCGATGCTCGACCGCGCGACCCAGAAGTCGCCGCTGGGCGAGGCCGTCCTCTCCCCCGGTGTGAAGTACGGCGCTTCGGGACTGACGAAGCTCGACTTCCTGTCCCTGGCCCTGGCTCTGGTGCTGGGCACGGCTTCGTTGCCGCACGTGCTGATGCGCTTCTACACCGTGCCGAACGCCCAGGAAGCCCGTAAGTCCGTCGTCTGGGCCACCTGGCTGATGGCGATCTTCTACTCGTGCACCCTGGTCATCGGCTTCGGCGCGATGGCCCTGGTCGGCACGGACAAGATCACCGGCGCTCCGGGCGGCGAGAACTCGGCCGCTCCTCTGCTCGCGTTCCAGATCGGCGGCACGGTGCTGCTCGGCATCGTCTGCGCGGTGGCGTTCGCCACGATCCTCGCGGTCGTCGCCGGTTTGACCCTGACCGCGTCCGCTTCTTTCGCGCACGACGTCTACGCCAACGTCATCAAGCACGGCGAGACCGACCCGCGCGACGAGGTCCGGGTCGCGCGCATCACCGCCGTCTGCGTCGGTGTGCTCGCGATCGTCGGCGGCATCGCGGCCAACGGCCAGAACGTTGCCTTTCTGGTCGCTCTCGCCTTCGCCCTCGCGGCGTCCGCGAACCTGCCGACGCTGCTCTACTCCATGTTCTGGAAGCGCTTCAACACGCGCGGCACGTTGTGGAGCATCTACGGCGGCCTCACGTCGTGCGTGCTGCTCATCGTGTTCTCGCCCGCGATCTCCGGCGCGAAGTCGTCGGTGTTCCCGGACGCGGACTTCTCGTTCTTCCCGCTCTCGAACCCCGGCATCGTGTCGATCCCGCTGTCGTTCCTGGCCGGGTTCCTGGGCACGATCCTGAGCAAGGAACCCGCGGACCCCGCCAAGCAGAGCGAGATGGAGGTGCGCGGGCTCACCGGCATCGGGTCAGGCCTGCACTAGCAACTGCTCCACCGCTTTGTTGAACACGTCGGCGCGTTCCAGGTTCGGCATGTGGGCGGCACCGTCGACCACGACCAGCGCTGAACCCGGGACGCGTTCGTGCATGTACTCCGCGTCCGACACGGGCGTGAACTCGTCATCACTGCCGACCACCACCAACGTGGGCACGGTGATCGTGCCGAGCAGTTCGGTGTAGTCGGGCCGCTCGGCACGCCCTCGCAACGCCGCCGCCGCGCCTTCCGCCGGAGCGTTGCGCATCATCCGCGACACGTGCTCGGACACAGGACCCGCGTTGTGCCGCGCCACCATCTTCCACAGCACCTCGTCCGCATAACCGGGCATGCCCTCGCGCAGCAGCCTGTCAGCCATGTCGTTGCGGTTCACCCGTCCCTGCGGAGTCTCCGCCTGGGCGAACGTGTCGGCGAGGATCAGGCCACGGGTGCGTTCGCCGTACAACCGCTGGAACTCCAGCACGATCTGCCCGCCCATCGACAGGCCGCCGAGCACGAACCTCTCGACGCCGAGATGGTCCAGCAGCGCGGCGACGTCCCCGGCGAACGCCGACAGCGGCGTCACACCAGGGACGACCGTGGACTCACCGTAGCCGCGCAGATCCGCGGCGATCACGCGCCGGCCAGAGGCGCTGAAGTGCTCCAGCTGCGGCCGCCACATCGAGCGGTCGAAGGGGTGGCCGTGCACGAGGACCAGCACGTCGTCGCTGGAGCCTTCGTCGTCGTATCCGATGGTGATGCCGTTGACGGTCGCGGTGCTCATGCATCCGACCGTAGTGACGCTGAGCCTTACGCGCTGCCGCTGACAGCACGGTTCCTCATCGAGACGCGGTTCGCCGGATTGCCGCACTCAAACGAGATGCGGCGTCTCCACTGGTGTACTTGAAGCCGAGCGTGGGCTCGGTCAGTTCCAGCTCCAGCAGCAGCGGTGAGCCATCGGCTCCCGACACCACATCCACACGCGCGTAGAGGAAGTCCTTGCGGTCCAACGAGAGCAGCGCAGCCGCCTCGGCCAGCACGCGATCGGCGAGCTCACGCTGGCTCTCAGTCGGTTCGATGCCGCGCAGCTTCTCCTCGACGTAGAGGCCGGACTCCGACTCGCTCAGCCCCTGCGCCAGCATCGGTCCTTTGTGGAACGAGTGGGAGTACTCGCCGGCGAAGAACACCAGCGCGGTCTCGCCATGAGCGTCCACACTGGATTGGTAGGGCTGCACGAGCGCTTTCACACCAAGAGCTTCGAAATGCGCCCGAGCCTCACCGTGATCGGTGAACCGGCCGGCACCGCGGGATCCCGCGCCGATCGCCGGCTTCACCACGAACTCGCCGTCCGGGAACGTCGGCTCCTCCCCCGGCTCGACCACGGCGGTGGGCACGACGGCGAGGGCACGCGCGGCCAACTCGACCAGATAGGACTTGTCGGTGTTCCAGCGCACGACCGACACGGGGTTCGCCAGCGCGGGCACGTTCTCGCACCACGCCAGGAACTCGTCGAGCCGCTCGGTGTAGTCCCAAGTGGCGCGCAGCACCACGAGGTCGGCGTCGACCGCCGAACCCCACGGCTGCCACGTGACGTCGACGCCGTCGCGCCGCAGAGCGTCGATCAGTGCGTCCTCGTCGCCGTCGCCTTCTGGCAGTGCGGCGCAGGACGCGAGCACGACCTTCATGACTGCATCTTGGCCATCTTGCGGCGGTGCGCGGGGCCGATCCTGGTGGCCGCGGTGGTCTCGCGGTCCCATTCGGCCTGCTCGACGGCCTCGACGGCCTCGACGGCCTTGGTGGCGGTCTCGACGTCCTTCGCCATCACGTCGCCCATGGCGCCGTCCGCGCCGACCAGCACGATCCGCGCGCCGGAGCGGCCGATCGGCTCCACGACGGCCCTGACCGCGGTGCCCGGCTTGCCGTGGGCCCGCACGAACTCGGCGATGCGCTTCTGAGTGGTTTGATCAGACACCCCCACACTGTAAAACCAGCGAGTAGGTTCGGTCGGGTGACCACCGACACGCTCACGTCGTTCCTCTCGTGGTACTTCGACCACCACCCCGCCCACGCGGCGCAGGTCGGCTCGCTCGAGCACTACTCGACGTTCGGGGATTTCACGGCCAGCGCGTTCGAGCAGCGGGCCAGGGACAAGGGCGAGTGGCTCGCGCGGCTGGAGGCGTTGCCGCTGTCGGTGGACCGCGATCTCGCGCTGTCGGTGCTGCGCGGCGCGCTGGCGATGGAGACGTGGCCGTCGTGGCGGCGCGACCCGCACGAGTACTCGGGGATGGTCTTCTTCGGACTGCTCTCGCCGTTCCTGCACCGGCTGCTGCCCGAGGAGGAACTGGTCGCGGCCGCGATCGCGAAACTGCGAGAAGTGCCGTCGGTGTTCGCCGCGGCGGAAGCGAACCTCGACGCGTCACTGGCGTCGCCGCTCGTGGTGCAGCGGGCGATGGAGCAGGTGCGAACGGGTCGGTCGTTCGTGCTCGACGCGCTGCCGCTGGAGGTCCAGGATCTCGAGCTCCGCGCGCGGCTGGTGGAGGCCGCCGGTCCGGCCGCCGAGGCGTTCGACCGGCACGCGGCGTTCCTGGAGGACCTCGGCCTGCGAGCGAGCGGCGACTGGCGGATGGGCGAGAAGCTCTACTCGACGTTGTTGCAGGACAAGGAGTTGCTCGGTTACGGCGCACCCGAGCTGCACCAGCGCGGCCAGGACGCCTACGCGTCGCTTCAGGCCGAACTGATCGAGCTCGCGGGCTCCCAGGACTGGCGCGCGGTCATGAGCTCTCTTCAGGACGACCACCCGCCGACGCTGGAGGCGATGCGCGCGGAGTACGAGGCGGAGACCTCCCGTGCCCGTGCGGCTCTGATCGAGCATTCCCTCGTGACGCTGCCGGAGGGCGAGGAGTGCCGCGTGGTGCCGTCGCCGCTCTTCCACCGCGCGATCATGTCCGTAGCGAGCTACCTCGGCCCGCCACCGCTGACGTCACGACGGGCGGGTTACTTCTTCGTGCCGTTCACGCCGGCCGGTGCCACGGACGAACAGGTCACGCATCGCCTGCGCACCAACGCACGCCCGCAGCTGCCGACGATCTCCGTGCACGAGGCCTATCCCGGCCACCACTGGCACTCGGCGTGGGTGGCGGCGCAGGGTTCGTCGCATCCTCTGCGCAAGGTGTTCCGGACGTCGTACTTCTCCGAGGGCTGGGCGCTGTACTCGGAGAAGCTGCTGCGCTCGGTCGGCTACTACACGTCTCGCGCCTCGCTGATGGGGCACGTCGAGGCGCGGCTGTTCCGGGCGGCGCGGATGGTCGTCGACACGGCACTGCACTGCGGCGACATGACGCCGGCCGAGGCCGAGTCGTTCATGGTGGCGCGCACGGCGCTGACGCCGGGAACCGCTGTCGGCGAGGTGAAGCGGTACTGCGCGTGGCCGACGCAGGCGCCGTCGTACCTGACCGGCGCGTTGGAGATCGACCTGATCCGCGAGGAGTACCTGGCCGCGGAGCTGGGCTCGTTGCGCGACTTCCACGACCGGATCGCGGGCTCGGGCGCGCTGCCGCTCGGACTCGCGCGCCGTGTGGCGCTCGGTGAGAACTGACGAGAGGCTGTCCCAGGTCGTGGGAGCGGGAACAACGTCGTCGTGACTCGGGTTGACGGGGTTGAGTCGATCTAGGAGGACAGATGCCCAAGGCAGTGGTGGTGCGTTCGGCCGGCGGCCCGGAGGTGCTGGAGTACTCCGACGTGCCGTCGCCCGTGCCCGGTGACGGCGAGCTGCTGGTGCGAGTGGGCGCCGCGGGCGTCAACTACATCGACACGTACCAGCGCAGCGGCCAGTACCCGGTGCCGCTGCCCACCGCTCTGGGACTCGAGGGCGCGGGCGAGGTCGTCGTCTCGAACTCTCCGGACTTCGCCGTTGGCGACCGCGTGGCGTGGATGAGCGTGCTGGGCAGCTACGCGTCCGAGGTCGTCGTGCCCGCTGCGGCCGCGGTGCGGGTGCCGGACGGGTTGGACGTGGAGCTGGCGGCTGCATCTCTGCTGCAGGGGATCACCGCGCATTACCTGACGCACTCGACGTATGCCGTGAAGGAGGGCGACCGGGTGCTCGTGCACGCGGCCGCTGGTGGCGTCGGGTTGCTGCTGACCCAGTGGTCGAAGTCTCGCGGAGCTCATGTGGTGGCGACTGTGTCCACCGACGAGAAGGAAGCACTGGCTCGCGAGGCCGGCGCCGACGAGGTGCTGCGGTACGGCGACTTCGCGTCGCAGATCGAGAAGGTCGACGTCGTGTACGACGGCGTGGGCCGCGACACGTTCGACCAGTCGCTGGCGTCGCTGAAGCCACGCGGCTTGCTGGCGTTGTTCGGAGCGTCGTCCGGCGCGGTGCCGCCGGTGGACCCGCAGCGCCTGAACGCCGCCGGCTCGGTGTTCCTGACCCGGCCGTCGACCGGGGCGTACCTGCTGGACCGCGCCGAGTACGACTGGCGGGCCTCCGACCTGTTCGGCGCGATCGTGGACGGCACGCTGAACGTACGGATCGGCGGCCGGTACAAGCTGGAGGAGGCCGCCCAGGCGCACACGGACCTGCAGTCGCGCCGCACCACCGGAAAGCTGCTGCTACTGCCGTGACTCTTTAGTACGCCGGCCCCCGACCAAGTGCTGGTCGGGGGCCGTTTCGTGTCTTCTGGGTCAGGCTGCCGGAGTGACCTTCACGCCGTCGATCACGAAGACGAGGGTCTCGTTCGGCTGGATGCCGTTGCCGCCCTTGCCGTAGCCCTTGGCCGGCGGAACGATCAGCAGCCGCCGTCCCTTCTCCTTGAGGCCCACGATCCCTTCGTTCCAGCCGTCGATGACCGGCGCCTGGCCGACGTTCTCGACGTCGAACGGCTCGCCGCGCTCGAAGGAGCTGTCCAGCACCTTCTTGTTGGAGAAGGTCGTGAGCTGATAGTTGACCGTGGCCGTCGTGCCCGTCTTCACCTCGGCGCCGGTGCCCTGCACCAGGTCCTTGATGATGAGCTCGTCGGTGGGCTTGCAGGCGGGGATCTCGACCTTGGGAGCCTTGCCGAAGTCACCCGTGACCTTGAAGTCGTCGGCCTTGCACGGGCCAGGGGCTGCCGCGGGCTCGGCCGAGTTGCCACAGCCGGTGAGACCGGTGGCCGCCACGAGCGCCAGGGACGCGATGAGCAGGACGTTGCGCATGGAGGGTGAGAGTATTCGGGCGGGTGTTAGCGGGGTGTAGCAGGGCGGTTGCTTCGGGGTGGGCGGTGGCGCGCTGTGTGATGGCGCGCGGTGTCCATACGGGCCGGGTCATTTCATCGCCGCTTCGCGACGATTGCGATTGGGGCTTGACTTTGAGCCTCTTGCGAGATGCTTATCGGCCTGTAAAAGCCG
>JAVXWK010000091.1:0-4245 GCA_032230575.1 Pseudonocardiales bacterium
CAGAGTCGCGCGAGCCGACCCGGAGGGCTCCTCGCCCCAGAGGTGCTCCATCAGCTCGTACGACGAGACCGGCGCGTTTGCCTTCATCAGCAACGCGGCGAGCAGGACACGCTGTTTGGCCGACCGCAGCTCGACGACCCGGCCCGAGTCGATGACCTGCAACGATCCGAGAACCTTGAACCCCCACCGCCGTTGCATGTGCCGATCCTAACCAGCCGGTAACCCGAGGTGTCAGCGAAATGTCAGCGGGTCGCGTGATGCTTCTCGCCCATGAAGAGGACAACCTTCGTCGCCGCCGCCGCGTTGCTCCTCGGAGTGGCCACGTCCGGTCAGGCGCAGGCGGAGAGCGCTCCCGGCTGCGGCCCGGTGACGCAGATCGGCAAGACCGCCTACATCGGCTCCGGCGGGCAGAAGTGGGCTTCGGTCAAGCAGTTCAAGGGCTGCGGCAAGAACTGGGCCTACATCTACACGTGGACGGACGTCCACAACGCCGGCGCGCCCTACACGCCGGCCATCGTGATCGAGAAGTGGGGCGGCCCGAACTACCACGAGCCGTACGGCTTCGAGGGTGGCAAGCACGGCGGTTACCGCCAGAAGGAACTGTGGTCGGGCGGCGCCAACACGCTGAACGTCTGCACGTCCGCCCACGGTGAGTGGTCGGTCGACGGCAGCCTTTACCAGGTCAGCACCGAGATCCGCTGCTGATCCGACCCGAATGGACCCCGAGCGGCGCCAAGGCCCCCCAGCTGGGCGCTGTTCGGCCCCATGGTGCCGCCGGGACCCGAAGCCCAAACCTCTCCTCGGGTCCCGGTGGCGCCTTCCAGGCCTAAGCCGCGCCTTGCTGCGACGACATGAACTCCCCCAGCCGCGACGACAGCTCGTCCGCGGCCTCATTGCCCCGCAACCGTTCCGCTTCCTGCTTCAGCGGCCGCATCCGGTCCCGCGTGCGCGCCGAGCGGATCGGGCCGGACACCGCGATCGCCTGCTCCCCGATGTCCCGCGCGTGCTCGGCCTCGTTCTGCACCAGGTAGTTGACGGCCAGAGCCGCGAGCCGGAACGACTGGCTGCGCGAAGCCTCGTCACCATCAGAAGCAATGGCCCTGGTCAGCAGCGGGATCGCGGTCCGCGCGTACTTCACGTCGCAGGTGCGGGCGAGTTCGGTGTGGACCATGCCGCCGATCGACACCAGGTCGGCCAGGTCGAAGAAGCGCGCCCACGGCGGTGCGTCCTCACCCCCGGCGCGTTGGAACTCCTCCTCCGCACGCGCGAACTGGCGCAACGCCTGCTTCTCCGCGCCCATCTTCGCGAACGCCCACGCCTCGTTGGCGTGCAGAATCGACACGGCCAATGTGGAGCCACTGGCCTGCGCGATGGGCAGACCGCGCTGGAACGAGGCCAGCGCGTCCTCGGCGAGTTCGTAGTGCAGATGCACGCGGCCCATCCGGTAGTGGATGTTGGCCTCCAACTCGCTGTTGCCCGACGCACGCGCGAGGTCCATGGCACGGCCGAAGTGCAGGTGTGCGGACTCCAGCAGGCCCATGTCGAACGACGCCCAGCCGGCCAGGTTGTGCAGGTCCGCGATGGCCACCTGCAGCCGTTGCAGCACGTTTCCGGACGAGCCGGCGTCGAGCAGCGGGTTCGCCCAGTTCAACAACGCGACGCAGGCGTCCCGGCAGGCGCCTCCGCCGTATTCGTAATCGAGCGCCCGTAGAGCACTCGTCAGCGTTTCCACGTGCCGCACGTCTGTTTTGTCCACACGACCTGGAAATGCTTCGCCGTTGAACATAGCTGGTCCTCCTGACGTGCGCCGGACACCCGCCGTACAGGTACCCGTTACACACCGCCGGTACTCACCGCGCCGCCGTCACCATCTCGCTGTTCGACCTGGTCGGAAAGGGTCTTTCGACTCTCGCGAGACACGTAGGCGCGCCCACCACAACGCCGTGGTGGTCGCGCTTACGATTCTGGACGAACAGCGTGATCGGAAAGGGGCCATCAAGGTGTCAGCCAAGAGGAGCTGAATCCATTTCCAGTGATGACTCCTCACCGGAACGGCCGATCAAGTCACTCTTCCAGGCTCACCACTCCGGCCGGGCACCTGTCCACCGCGTCACGAACGCCCGGCAGCAGCTCCGCCGGCGGTTCGGAGATCAGCACGAGGCCGAGCCCGTCGTCATCCGACTGATCGAACACGTCCGGTGCGGCGAGCACGCACTGGCCCGATCCGATGCATCGCGTCTGGTCTATCCGGACTGTCATGGTTCACCACACCACCGGGATGGCGGACGCGCCGTAGGTGATCATGTCCTCGCGGAAGGACATCTCCGTCACGGGCACCGCGGGGCGAATGTTCGGGAACCGCTTGAAGAGCGACTGCAGCAGGATCTGCAGTTCCGTGCGGGCCAGGTTCGCGCCGAGGCACTGGTGCGGGCCGAAGCCGAACCCGAGGTGCGACACCGCCCGGCGTTCGAGGTCCAGCTCGCTCGCGTGCGGGCACAGCTCCTCGTCCATGTTGGCGTGCAACGACACCACGGCCCACTCGCCCGCCTTAATGGTCACGCCGTCGACCTCGACGTCCTCGAGCGCCTTGCGCTGGATCCCGGCGCCGCCGAGCCTGCCGATCGTGTACCGCATCAGCTCCTCGACGATCACGTCCGCGCGGCTCGGGTCGCGCTGCAGGATCTCCAGCTGGTCCGGACGTTCGAACAGGGTGAGGGTGAACAGGCCGAAGAAGTTCGACGTCGTCTCGTGACCGGCCACCAGCAGGCCGATGGCGAGCAGCATCAGCTCGTCCATGTCGAAGTCGGTCTCGTTGACCATCAGGCCGATCATGTCGCCGGTGTCACCGGACGCCTGCTTCTCCGCGACGACCTTGCCGATCACCTCGCCCAGCTGGGCGGCCTTCGCCTCGTACTCCGCCCTCGACCCGTTCTTGCCGAGCATCTCCTTGGCGGTGGCCTGGAAGAGCTCCTCGTGCTCGGGCGGCACGCCCAGCAGGTCGGCGATCACCAGCGACGGCACCGGCAGGCACAGCGACGCCACGAGATCCGCCGGAGCGCCCTGACGTTCCATCGCGTCGAGGTGCTCGTCGACGATCTGCTGGATGCGCGGCCGCATCTCGGCCATGCGCTTGACCATGAAGCCGCGCGAGAGAGGACGCCGCAGCCGGAGGTGCTCGTCGCCGTCCATCGCGTTCATGTTGCCGGGCTGCGACGAGTCGAGGACCGGCTCGCCCTCGGTGCGCATCGCCGGAGCGCCGTCCCGGTTCGCGCTGAACCGCTTGTCGGAGAGCACCTGCCGGACGCCGGCGTAGCTGCTGATGATCCAGCCCTCGACGCCGTTGGGCCAGCGCATCCGCGCCGGTCCGTTGCTGATCGCCTCCTCGAAGCCGGCGGGCGGCCCGAGCGGGTGAACGCGGTTCTCGTGGGGGACCGGGCAGACGGCAGCTTCAGTCACGGGAGCTCTCCTCAATAGAACAAAACTGTTCTTTTGAAACCATGACCGAACGTAGCGAAGAAACTACGATCTGACGAGTTATTTGGTCCGAAAGGTCCCGATCAACGGTCTCAACAGGCCGTCGACGATGCTGTCGATGACGCCCTGCTCGTCCGAGCGAAGGACAAAAGTCGAGATCAGCGCGGTGATGAGGATGTCGGTGTCGAGGCGCTCCGGCAGTTCGCCACGCGCCTTCGCCCGGTTGATCGCGACCCTCAGGTGCTCTGTGTAAGCACGGTCGATGTGTTCCTCGCGCAGGCACGCGAGGTCGGCGTCCTGACGGCTCCCCTCGAGCAGCCCGAGGAAGATTCCCGCGGTGTCGAACGGCATCGGCTCGCCCCACGCGCGCATGATCACCCGGACGTCCTCGGCGAACGTGCCCTCGTCCGGCTGGCGCAGTTCGGGCAGGTTCGCCTTGAGCGCGTCCGTGATCAGTCGCGCCTTGGACGGCCAGCGCTGGTAGAGGCTGGCCTTGCTCGCGCGCGCCTTGGCCGCCACGAGGTCCATGTTGAACCGGGCGTAACCGACCTCGGCGAGCACGTGGAGCACGGCGGCGAAGACCTCCTGGAGACGCTCCGGCGCGTCCAAAGGCGTTCGGCCCACCGTGCTCCTGTGTTTTTGGCCGCTGCTCCGCAGACGGCGGCGAGTTCGTCGAGAAGCCGGCACGAACTCGCTTTACGCGTAGCGGTTCTCGTCGAACTCCAGGTTCACCGCGGAGCAGCCCAGATCGCGGCCCATCGCGTCCAGCAC
>JAVXWK010000100.1:0-5393 GCA_032230575.1 Pseudonocardiales bacterium
CTCCGCCCGGAGGCAGCCCGCCCACCACGACAACGACGAGCTCGACGCCGCCGAACCCCAACGGCCCCACCATGTTCGACGACTTCAGCTACAGCAGCTCCAGCGACTCGCGGATCAGCCAGCGCGGCTGGACCGTGCGCAGCGGTGGTGGTGGCCCTGGTGTGCCCGGCGCCGAATGGGACCCGTCGCGCGTCACGTTCCCGACCGTCGACGGCTCGAAGGTGCTGCGGCTCGACTCGTGGAACAACGGCTCTGCCGCACGGCAGACCGAGATGTTCCACCAGCGCAAGTTCTTCGAGGGCACATATGCGGCGCGGGTGAGGTTCAGCGACGCCCCGGTGTACGGGCCGGACGGCGACAACGTCGTGCAGACCTTCTTCACCATCACGCCGCTGAACGCGCCGATGGACCCGGACTACGGCGAGATGGACTTCGAGTACCTGCCCAACGGCGGCTGGGGCGAACCGTCGACCGTCCTGTTCGAGACCACGTGGGAGACCTACCAGAACGAGCCGTGGGTCGCCGACAACATCCACAACGAGCAGCGGATCAGCTACGCCGGCTGGCACGACCTGGTGATCCAGGTCGGCGGCGGCCGGGTGAAGTACTTCATCGACGGCACGCAGGTGGCCGACCACGGCGACAAGTACTACCCGGAGACGCCGATGTCGATCAACTTCAACCTGTGGTTCATCTCGGGCGGCCTGCAGGGCAGCAGTGCCGAGCGGGCCTACCAGCAGGACGTCGACTGGGTGTACTTCGCGAAGGACCAGGTGCTCAGCCCGGCCCAGGTGAGGACGGCGGTGCAGAACTACCGCGGCGCCGGGATCGAGCACACCGACAACATCTAGTCAGAGCAGCTTCTCCAGTGTGATCGGCAGATCGCGGACCCGGACACCGGTGGCGTGGTGGACGGCGTTCGCGATCGCGCCGGCCACACCCACGATGCCGAGCTCGCCGATGCCCTTGGCGCCGAGCCCGCTGATGAGCGGATCCGGGTGCTCGACGAAGCGGACGTCGATCCTCGGGATGTCGGCGTGCACCGGGACGAGGTAGCTCGCCAGGTTGGCGTTGGAGAACCGGGCGGTCGCGTGGTCGACCTCGGTGGCCTCCAGCAACGCCTGGCCGATGCCCATCACCACGGCGCCCTGGATCTGGCTGCGGGCGGCCTTGGCGTTGACGATCGTCCCCGCGTCGCACACGGACAGCCAGCGCGTGACGCGCGGTTCGCCGGTGAGGCGGTGCACGCGCACCTCGCAGAAGTGCGCGCCGAACGAGCGGAAACCGTGCTCCGGGTCGACCAGCCTGGGCGAGGTGCCAACCGCTTCGACGCCGCCAACATCGCACGTGGCGAGCAGCGTGCCGAAACTCATCGTCATGCCGCCGGACGACACGCTGCCGTCGCGGTAGGTCACCGAATCCTTGCCGTGGAACGGAGAACGCGGGTTGGTGACGGCGAGGGTGATCAGTTCGGTCTGCACGGCCTTCGCGGCGACCTGCACGGCCGGGCCGTTGGTGGACGTCGAACCGGAGCCGCCCGCGTTGGCCGCGGTGGGGGAGGTGGAGTCGCCGAGCTCCGGGCGGATGCGCTCCACCGGGATGCCGAGCACGTCCGCCGCCAGGATCGCGAACACCGTGTACTGGCCGGTGCCCAGGTCGGCGGCCGTACCCGAGACGGACGCGGTGCCGTCCGGGTAGAGCCGGACCTTGATGGAGGCCTGGCCGCGCGAGGCGTTGTAGGTCGCGGTGGCCATGCCGGTGCCGACAAGCCAGTCGCCGTCAACCGTCGCGCGGACCTTCGCGGGCCGTTCCGCCCAGCCGAACTGCTCGGCGCCGATCCGGTAGCACTCGTCGAGATGCTTGGCGGACCAGGGTTTCCCGGTGTTCGGCACGAAGGTCGCGTAGTTGCGCAGCCGCATCTCGAGCGGGTCGATGCCGAGCTGCCCGGCCAGTTCGTCCATCGCGCTCTCCAACGCGAACGAGCCGTTGGCCTCGCCTGGGGCGCGCATCACGGTCGCGGCGCCGAGGTTGAGCGGCACGATCGTCTTGGTGACGCGGATGTTCGGGCTCGCGTAGGTGGTGAGCGTCCAGTTCGCGACGGACTCGGACCAGTTGCCGCCCAGGCCGCGGCTGGTCACGCCGTCGTTGACGATCGACGTGAGCTTGCCGTCGGGCGTGCACGTCATTTGCAGGGTCTGCTTGGTCATCGGCCGATGGCCCGCCATCGCGAACACCTGCTCGCGGGTCAGCACCGCCTTGACGGGCCGGTCGAGTGCCTTGGAAGCCGCGCACGCCAGCGGAACCTGCGCCCAGTTGCCCCACTTGCCGCCGAACCCGCCGCCGACGTGCGGGCTGAGCACGTGGATCTTGGCCGCGTCGATGCCGAGCGTCTCGGACAGCCTGCGCTGCACCAGAAGCGCGCCCTGCGACACCGAGTAGACGGTCAGGTGGTCGCCGTTCCACGTCGCCACGGTCGCGTGCGGTTCCATCGCGCAGTGGTGCTGGAACGGGGTGGTGTAGCTCGCGGTGAACGTGATGTCGCCCAGGGCTTGCGTGCCCTTGACCTCCTCGACTTCCTCGGCCTTCTGGAGGGTCAGGCTGGGGAACTCGGTGACCGGAGGCTGCTGCTGGTAGGTCGCGGTGATCAACCCGGCGGCGTCACGGGCCTGCTCGTAGGTCTCGGCGACGACGAACCCGACGGCCTGGCCGAAGAACCGGACTTCCTTGTCCTGCAGCGGAGGGAAGCGCTCGTCGTTCTGCTCCTGCACGTACGCGAAGAGCTTGAGCGGGTTGAACGGCGTGTACACGGCCAGCACGCCGGGCGAGGCCAGTGCCGCGCTCGTGTCCATCGAGGTGATCTGGCCGCGGCCGATCGTGCTGGTGACGAGGAAGCCGTAGGTGAGGCTGGGGATCTTGGTGTCGGCCGCGTACGGTGCCGCGCCGGTGACCTTGATACGACCGTCGACGCGGTCCACCGAACGCCCGATCATCGCACACCTGCCGCGTCGAGCAGGGCGCGGACGATCGTGCGCTTCAGCAGACTGGTCTTGAACGCGTTGTGCGCCAGCGGCCGCGCACCGTCCACAGCGGACTCGGCGGCGTCGGCGAAGGTGCGTTCCATGGCCACGCCACCCTTCAACGCCTCTTCGACCGCTCTGAGCCGCCACGGTTTCGTGCCCACGCCGCCCGCGGCGAGCCGGACGTCCTGGACAACACCGCGTTTGAGGTTGACTGCCGCCGCCACGGACGTGAGCGCGAACTCGTAGGACTGGCGGTCGCGGATCTTGAGATAGGTGCTGGTGCGCGCCCAGGGGAGCGTCGGCACGACCACCTCGGTGATCAGCTCGCCCGGTCCGAGCACGTTCTCGCGTTCCGGCGTGCTGCCGGGGAGGCGGTAGAAGTCCTCGAGCGGCACGGTCCGGTCGCCGTCCTTGTCGCGCAGCACCACCTGAGCGTCCAGCGCGACGAACGCCACCGCGACGTCGCTGGCGTGGGTCGCGGCGCACGAGTCGCTGGTGCCGAGGATGGCGTGACCGCGGTTGATCCCGGTCAGCGCAGGACAACCACTGCCCGGCAGCCGCTTGTTGCACGCCGACGTGACGTCGCGGAAGTAGTCGCATCGGGTGCGCTGCATCAGGTTTCCGCCGATGCTCGCCATGTTCCGCAGCTGCCCGGACGCGCTGAGCAGCAACGCGCGGGAGATCATCGGGTGGGTCGCGTTCACGACCGGGTGCGCGGCCACGTCGCCCATCCGCTCCAGCGCGCCGATCCTCAGCGCGCCGTCGTGAAGCCGGATTCCCTTGAGCGGCAAGCCGTTGACGTCGATCACCCGGTCCGGCGTCAGGACCTCGAGCTTCATCAGGTCGACCAGCGTGGTGCCGCCGGCGAGGAACGCCGAGCCGGGTTTCGCGAGCTTCAACGCGTCGGCGACGGAAGACGGTGAGGCGTAGTCGAACGCGTGCATCAGCGCCCACCGTCCTTGGCCTGCTTGATCGCTTCCAGGATGTTCGGGTAGGCGCCGCAGCGGCAGATGTTGCCGGACATGGCTTCCCGGATCTGGTCGTCGGTGCGCACCTCGCGCTCCTCGACGACCTTGACCGCGGACATGATCTGGCCGGACGTGCAGAACCCGCACTGGAACCCGTCGTGGTCGATGAACGCCCGCTGCACCGGGTGCAGGTCGTCGCCGTCCGGGATGCCCTCGATCGTGGTGACTTCCTTGCCCTGCAAGGTCGCCGCCAGCGTCAGGCACGACAGCACGCGCCGTTCGTCGACGTGGACCGTGCAGGCGCCGCATTGCCCGCGGTCGCAGCCCTTCTTGGTGCCGGTGAGCTGCAGACGTTCTCTGAGTGCGTCGAGGAGGGTCACGCGCGGGTCGATGGCGAGCTTCTTGCGCTCGCCGTTGACCTTGAAGGCCACCTCGACGAGGCCGGGCTCAGCCGCGCCGGCCGCCGCGATCGCCTCCACGGCGGGTGACGCCATCGCGACTCCGGCCGAGACCGCCGCCGCCTGGCCGAAGAACTGCCGTCTGCTGGTTGTCATGTGACCCCCTGTGCTCGGGGCCACACAAGCAGTACCGATCCGATGGGTCAATGCGCCAACATGCCGAATCTGGCTGGTAACCGGTTTCCCGGTACAAAGAGATCGGATGTATCGCGGCGTTTTGCCGGATTCGTCTACGGACGGGCGTTCACTGGGCTGAATCCTCGTCAGGTCCCGGTGACCGTCGTGCAGCTGACCTTCTGACCGGGCGCGGCCGTCGCACTCGCCAGCACCTTCACGCCGTCGAGCAGGATGCGGCACGTCAGCGCCTGGCCGTCGCCGGGCGTCGCGGTGATCTCGGCCTTCTCGCCGGCGTTGATGATCACCTCGGTCGTGAACGGGACGGGAGCCACCGCCTTGCTGACGACGTGTGGCGACTCCTTCTTGTTGCGGTCCGGGTTCTCCGTGTACTCGACCTGCACGGGAGTCCCGGCCGCGGGCTGGGCCGTCACCTCGTAGGTGATGGCCCAGGCCTTGCCGATCAGCGTGTTCCAGCCGCCGAACTGGTTCACCAGGACGACGGTTCCACCGCCGAGGATCACCAGCACACCGAGCACGACCGCGAGCGTCTTCATAGGACAGACGGTATTGGGCGCGGCGTGCGCCTGCATCGTTCGGGGGAGTGACTGGGTTGTCATCCCCCAGGACGACTCACTTGAGCAGCAGGCGAACCGTTAGTTCGAGGCGGGTGGCGACGTCCGTGGCCGTCGCCCGCCTCGTCACCCAGGCCACGAGGTTCGACAGCCACACGTCGCCGATGACGCGGGCGATGGCCTTCTGCTCCTCGGTCGGAGCGTCGTCGCTCATCGCCTTGGTGAACATGCTCTCCATGAGCAGCGAGACCCGGTCGA
>JAVXWK010000133.1:0-5659 GCA_032230575.1 Pseudonocardiales bacterium
GGTACGGGTTGCACAGCGTGTCCTCGTACTCCTGCTGCAGCTGTGCGCGCAACGCGTCGACGTCCTCGCCGGCAGCAGCCGCTGCCGCGAGAGTCTTGCGGTGCACGATGTTCGCCGCACCCGACGCACCCATGACGGCGATCTGCGCGGTCGGCCACGCGAGGTTGATGTCGGCGCCGAGGTGCTTGGAGCCCATGACGTCGTACGCGCCGCCGTACGCCTTGCGCGTGATGACGGTGACCAAAGGCACCGTGGCCTCGGCGTAGGCGTAGATCAGCTTGGCGCCGCGCCGGATGATGCCGTTCCACTCCTGGTCGGTGCCGGGCAGGAAGCCGGGCACGTCGACGAACGTCAGCACCGGGATGTTGAACGCGTCGCAGGTGCGCACGAACCGCGCGGCCTTCTCGGAGGCGTCGATGTCGAGGCAGCCGGCGAACTGCGTGGGCTGGTTCGCGACGACACCGACCGAGTGGCCGTCGACGCGGCCGAAGCCGACCAGGATGTTCGGCGCGAACAGCGGCTGGACCTCGAGGAAGTCACCGTCGTCGAGCACGCGGTTGATGACCTCGTGCATGTCGTACGGCTGGTTCGCGGAGTCCGGGATGAGCGTGTCGAGCTCGCGGTCCTCGTCCGTGATCGCGTCCGAGATCGAGCCCTCGGTCAGCGTGCCCTCGAAAGCGGGTGAGTCCGAAAGGTTGTTCGACGGCAGGTACGAGAGCAGTTCCTTGACGTACGCGATCGCGTCTTCCTCGTCGCTGCCGAGGTAGTGCGCGTTGCCGGACTTGGTGTTGTGCGTGCGACCGCCACCGAGCTCCTCCATCGTCACGTCCTCGCCGGTGACCGTCTTGATGACGTCCGGGCCGGTGATGAACATGTGCGAGGTCTGGTCGACCATCACCACGAAGTCGGTCAGCGCGGGGGAGTAGACGTGCCCGCCGGCGTTGGAGCCCATGATCAGCGAGATCTGCGGGATCACGCCGGACGCGCGGACGTTGCGGGTGAAGATCTCGCCGTAGAGGCCGAGGGAGACCACGCCCTCCTGGATGCGCGCGCCGCCGCCCTCGTTGATGCCGACGATAGGTCGGCCGGTCTTGATCGCCAGGTCCATGATCTTGACGATCTTCTCGCCGTAGACCTCGCCGAGCGACCCGCCGAAGACCGTGACGTCCTGGGAGAACACGCACACCGGACGGCCGTCGACGGTGCCGTAGCCCGTGACCACGCCGTCGCCGTACGGGCGGTTGCGCTCCTGGCCGAAGTTGGTGGACCGGTGCCGGGCCAGCTCGTCCAGCTCGACGAACGAGCCGGGGTCGAGCAGGAGGTCGATGCGCTCGCGGGCTGTCTTCTTGCCCTTCGCGTGCTGCTTCTCGACCGCGCGTGCCGAGCCGGCGTGAACCGCCTCGTCGTTGCGCCGGTAGAGGTCAACGAGCTTGCCCGCGGTGGTGTGGACGTCCGGGGCGCCTGATGCGTCTGTGGGGACGTGCCCGATCGGCTCGGTCGCACTGCTCATGGGCTGGCAGCCTAACGAGAGCATTGCTGAACTGCCCCGTGCAGTTGTCCAGGTCACGGCAATCTGTTGGTCATCTCAAGTCGCACGTACTCTCTTCCGTTCCAATAGCCTGGCCCGATGGACACCGCACTCGACGCCGAGGCGCTGCGCGCACGGCTGGTAGCACCCAACGGCCCGTATGCCGCGCTGGACGTCGTGGCGAGCACCGCGTCCACGAACGCGGACCTGGCCGCGGCGGCCACCGCAGGCGCGAAGGACCGCACCGTTCTCATCGCTCAGGAGCAGACCGCGGGGCAGGGCCGCCGTGGCCGCACCTGGTCGTCGCCGCCCGGAGGCCTCTACGTCAGCGTGCTGTTCCGGCCGACCGACGTGCCGGCGCCGCGGCTGCCGTGGCTGAACCTGATCGCCGGATTGGCCCTGGTTCGTGTCGCTCAATCGGTTGGTGTCGAGGCCTCCCTGAAGTGGCCCAACGACCTGCTGCTCGGCCCGAAGGCGGAGAAGGGCGCCGGGATCCTGTCCGAGATCACCGCCGGCGTCGCGCAGGCCGTCGTCGTCGGCATCGGCCTGAACGTGGCGAAGCTGCCGGACGACGTGCAGCCCGCGCCGGGTGGCCTCGCGCCGACGTCGCTGCAGGACGCGGGCGCTGCCGAGCTGGATCGCGAGGAGCTGGTGTTCCGGCTGCTGGTCGAGCTGGCCCAGCTGGAAGGCGTGTGGCGCAACAACGGCGGAGACGCGGTCGAGTCCGGCCTGCTGGAGGAGTACCAGGAGCACTCGGCGACCCTCGGCGAACGTGTCCGCGTGGAGCTTTCAGGTGGCGTTCAGCTGCTCGGGGTTGCGCAGCGCATCGAGGCCGACGGCACGCTGGTCGTGCGCGGCACTGATGGTGTGGATCACGGCGTGTCCGCTGGTGACGTGGTGCATTTGCGCCCCGCGTGATTAGGGTTGGCTCATGGCCTATCCCGACGACCTGCTGAGCCCGAGCGAGCACGTCGTGATCCACCGGCATCCCCACTGGAAGATGCTGCTCTTCCCGGTGTTCTGGCTGCTGGTCGTGGTCGCGCTCGGCACCTACCTGGCCGGGCTCGTCGTCGACCAGTCGTGGGCCACCATCGCGTGGATCGCGCTGACCGTGGTCGGCATCGTGCTGGTCATGTGGCTGACGATCGCGCCGCTGGTGCGCTGGCGGACGACCCACTTCATCGTCACGTCGGACCGGGTGATGGCGCGCGAGGGCGTGTTCAAGCGCACCGGCCTCGACATCCCGTTGTCGCGCATCAACAGCGTCCGGTTCGAGCACAGCCTGCTCGACCGGGTGCTGGGCTGCGGCACGCTGATCATCGAGTCGGCGTCGGACGAGCCGCTCGAGTTCGACGACATCCCGTCCGTGGAGAAGGTGCACTCGTTGCTGTACCGAGAGGTCAACGACAACCCCGACGACGACTACGACCCGAGGACGCTCGATGGGCGCGCGTGAGGCCGGTCTGCCCGACGTGGTGCCTTCCGGTTCGTTGCCCTCGCGGGTGACGATCTGGGAGGTCGGTGCCCGCGACGGGCTGCAGAACGAGTCGGCTGTCGTTCCGGTGTCGGTGAAGCTCGAATTCCTGTCGCGGCTTGCTGATGCCGGACTGTCCGTTTTGGAGGCAACGTCCTTCGTGCACCCCAAGTGGGTGCCGCAGCTGGCGGACGCGTCCGAGCTCCTGTCCGGTTTGGACGTTCGGCCCGGCGTGATCTACCCCGTCCTGGTGCCCAACGAGCGTGGGCTCGACCGCGCGCTGGAGGCCGGGGTCAAGCACATCGCGATCTTCGCGTCGGCGACGGAGACGTTCGCTTCCAAGAACTTGAACCGGACGCTGGACTCGCAGTTCGAGATGTTCGAGCCGACGGTGAAGCGCGCTTTGTCCGCCGGTATGGACGTGCGCGGGTACGTGTCGATGTGCTTCGGCGACCCGTGGGAAGGCGCCGTGCCGCGCGGCCAGGTCGTGGCCGTCGGCGAGCGGTTGCTGGAGATGGGTTGCTCGCAGTTGTCGTTGGGCGACACCATCGGTGTGGCGACTCCTGGTCAGGTCGAGTCGCTGCTGGAGGGCTTCCGGGACGTGACCCGGCTGGCTGTCCACTTCCACGACACCTACGGCCAGGCGCTGTCGAACACCCTGGCCGCTTTGCGTTGCGGCGTCACGACTGTGGACTCGTCGGCCGGTGGGCTCGGCGGGTGTCCGTACGCGGAGTCGGCTACTGGCAACCTCGCCACCGAGGACCTGGTGTGGATGCTCGACGGGCTGGGCATCGAGACCGGGGTCGACCTGGACAAGCTCGTCGAGACCTCGGTGTGGATGGCTTCGCGGCTCGGTCGGCCGAGCCCGTCGCGGGTTGTGCGGGCGCTGGGCAAGTGAACGTCGTCGAGCTGACGTCGGAGACTTGGCCGTTGGCTGAGGCCCTGTTCAGCTCGAGCAAGACTGTCGAGTGGTGCTTCTGCACCTGGTTCATGCAGACCAACGCCGAGATGAAGACCAACGACAACCGGGCCGTTCTACGTGAACGGCTCGGGTCGCCGATCGGCTTGCTCGCGGTGGACTCGGGTGAAGCTGTCGGCTGGGTCGCCGTTGCGCCTCGGGCTTCGTATTCGCGGCTGGGCCGGTCGAAGATCACCGCAGCGGTTTCCGAGGACATCTCCGGCGTGTGGTCGGTGACGTGCTTCTACGTCAGGCGGGACGCGCGGCGCCAGGGCGTGACATCGCTGCTCCTCGATGCGGCTGTCTCGGTTGCGGCCGGGGCAGGCGCGAAGGCCGTCGAGGGCTATCCGATCGACACCGACGGCCGGTCACTCCCAGCGGGCGAGCTGTACCACGGGCGCCTGGCCATGTTCCTGGACGCGGGCTTCGAGCTGGTCGAACGCAGGGGCACGCGCCGGGCGTTGGTCAGCCGCGCGCTGTGAACATCCCGGTGGCGACGAACTTGTAGACCAGCTCGTCCCCGCGGTGAGCCGTGCCCGCGAACTCCACGAGGCCCAGCGTCGGCCTGCTCTTCGACAGCCGTGCGCTCAGCACCTCAGCCGCGAACGTCAGCTTGTCGCCCGCGTAGACCGGCGCGAGCCACGACAGCTCACGCCCACCTGGCGAGCCCTGCGACGTGGAGTCGGATAGAACGACGTCCACCCACCGGCGCATCCACAGCGAGGCCGTGTACCAGCCGGAGGCGGACAAACCGCCGAAAATCGAGTTTCGTCCCGCTTCCTCGTCCAAGTGGAACGGCTGCGGGTCGAACTTCTTCGCGAAGTCCACCATGTCCTCCCGGTCGACGATTACCTCGCCGAGCGGGATGATTCGGCCTGCGGGCAGATCCTCGAACGCGATCACGCGTTGATCGTACGTAACTGAATTCGCTGGGAACCGATCTAAGGGCGACGGCGTCCAAGAGCCCGAGCCCAGGGCTATGCGTGTGAGGGGGACTCGGTGGACGACCACCGTGCGCAGGTCGAGGAGCTGCTCGCCGACTACCGGCGCAGCCGCGAGCAGCTGGCGTCGGTCCAGCGCGAGCTCGCTGCCGTGTCCGGGAGGGCGTCCAGTCCTGATGGGACGGTCACCGCGGTCGTGGGGGCCGGGGGGAAGCTCACCGCGCTGGAGCTGTCCGAGCTGGCGTACCGGCGGCACCGGCCGGAGCAGTTGGCGGAGCTGATCGTGCGGACCGTCGCCGCGGCTGCCGCGAGCGCTGCCGAGGACACCTACCAGACGTTGAGCGCGGTGCTGCCCGCCTCGACGGATCCCGCCGCGCTCGTCGCGGGCACGGCCGACCTGCGGCCTGCCGAGTACGAGGCGGACGACACCGAGACCATCGATCTCGGGCGGCAGCCCGTTCGCCGGCGTGTGGACGACGAAGAGGACAACGAACAGCGGGAGAGCTGGCTCGACTCCGAGCTCATCAACAGGAGGGTTCGATGACCGGGTACGAGGCCGACCTCGACCGGCTGGACGCCGGCGCGCGGGATCTGCGCGGGTTCGCCGGACAGGCCAAGGAGATCGCGGGCACGCTGGACAAGGCGCTGGCCGCGTTCGGCACCTGCTGGGGGGACGACGCGGTGGGGCGCAGTTTCGCGGCCTCGCACGAGAAGCCTTCCGGTGACACGGCAGGGGCGTTGTCGGGTCTTTCGGCGAC
>JAVXWK010000155.1:0-4153 GCA_032230575.1 Pseudonocardiales bacterium
CACACCGCCGGCGGGGCCCGCGGGGCCCGCCCCGCGGCCGCGTTACCGACGGCCGCGGCGGCCCAACCTCGACCCGTCGCCATGCCCCGTCACCCATCGCCCCAGGGGTACGGGCCACCGATCGCCCTGCGCGCCAAATTTCCTCGCATAAAGTCCTGTCGCGGCCCGCGTGGCGGCCTGAGGCGGCGCGCGTCGCCGCCCAGCGCCCCACGGGTAGGTGTCCCAACGGTGTCCCAGAGAGTGTCGCAGTAGATGTAGCACGGTGTCCCATAGTGGCACCTGACAGGGAACTAACCACCGATCTGTATGAGCTGGAGCGGCCACCCCGCAGGAGTACTGTCCTGGCATGCCCGACGACGTGATCGAAGACGACCTGCCCGACCCCGACGATCCGTTCGTCGGGCTCGACGACGAAGACGAGCTCTCCCCTGAGCGCACCCGCGACCTCCTGCTGACGCGCGCCAAGCGCGGATACATGCCGCTGCGGAAGGTCTTCGTGCAGAAGCCCAACACCGAGACGTCCCGCTCCTCGGTACTCGCGGACCTGGTCCACAACAAGCAGGAGCGCGCCCTCGACGCCTTCCAGCTCCTGCACGCGATGCAGCCGATCCTCAACGGCACCCCCCTGCCCATGTCCACTTGGGCGTCGATGCTCAGCACACCGCGGAGTACCTGCACGCCCAACCAGGCGTCCCGGGCCTTCGGCACCCTCGCCGAGATGAACCTGGTCCGACGCGATCGTGCGGGACGCCAGGCGGTACTCGAACCTCTCCTCGAAGACGGTTCCGGCGCGCCGTGGATCCGCCCGGGCGCCACGGAGGAGGGCGGTCCCGGGTACTTCACCGTGCCGCACGCGTACTGGACCGCCGGGCTCATGGAACGACTCCGGCTGCCCGGCAAGGCGATGATGCTGATCATCCTCGCCGAGACCCAGAACCCGAAGAAGCCCACGTTCGACATGGCGGTCGAGCGCGCCCAGGCCTGGTACGGCATCTCTGAGCGCACAGCCGAGCGAGGGTACCTGCAGCTCAGCGCGGAGAAGGTCATGCGCGTGCACATCCAGAAGGTCGCCGACCCCCGTGTACCTGGCGGCCGGCGTGCGATCTACCACCGTGCGCTCGAGAGTCCGTTCAGCACCAGATCCCGCGCACGGCTCCAGAAGGCCGCGCGGACGGCGATGGAGACGAGCACGCCGGGTGGATGACAGGCCGGGCTCGCGAGTGTCTACCGCGCGTTCGACTCGCTCGCGGACTTCGAGGCCGAGATCGGATAACGGGCCGGATCAACCAGCGGCTCCCGGGTCACGGACGGCGTGCGACCCAGAAGGCCCGATCCGTTGCCCGGGACGGTCACGCCCAGCTACCCGAGTGCCGAGTACAGCAAAGACCTAGGACGGAAGGAGGTGATCTCGAAGTGCACGAACCATGGAAGACAGTGCGGGCCGCCTTGAAGGGGTGGGGCCCGACACTGCGCCTCCTGGCCATCATGGCGGGTGCAACCGTCATGCTGGTCGTACTGCAGCGCTACGCGGCACTGTCACTACCACTGTAAATCGCGACGGCGTCCCGGTCCAGTGTGGACCGGGACGCCATCGCCGTCGTACGCGGAAAGCATGCGGCAACCGGGATCGGCCAACCGCGGGCCGACCCGGAACCCGAGCCGCCGTAGGCGGCGCTGAACACCTTCCTTCTCCACCCCACCCCAGGGCGCACCGCACCTCACGCGCACCAGGGAGGAACCCGCAATGTCCGACCACAGCCACAACACCGGCCAGCCCACCGAGCAGCCGCCCGCCGAATTCCTGCAACTCGACCCGGCCACCCTGCTCACCGACCACAACATCCGCGCCGTCCGCACCGACGACGCCTTCCGGAACCTCGTCGCCTCCATCCGCGAACGCGGGGTCCTGGTCCCGATCGTCGCGACCCGCGACCACCAGGGCGTCCGGGTCCGGTACGGGCACCGCCGCGCCCTCGCCGCCGTCGAGGCCGGACGCGAGACGGTGCCGGTCGTCGTCTACACCGGCACTCTCACCGACGCCACCACCGCCGAAGTGGACCGGATCCTCGGCCAGCACGCCGAGAACACCCACCGCGAGGACCTGACGGTCGGGGAGACCATCGCCGCGTTCGGGCAGCTCGCCGCCCTCGGCCAGTCACCGGCCCGGATCGCCCGCCGCTCCAAGACCCCCCGCAAGACCGTCGACGCGGCCCTCGCCGCCGGGTCCGAGGTGGCGGCGGAGGCCGCCGGGCGGTGGGACTTCCTCACCCTCGACGACGCCGCCTACCTCGCGGAGTTCGACGACGACCCCGACGCCGTCAAGAAACTCGTGGCGGCCGCGAAGGCGGGGGAGAGCACCGCGCACGTCGCGCAGCGCCTGCGCGACCAGCGCGACACCGCCCGCGCCATCGCCGCCCTCACCGCCCAGCTGACCGAGGCGGGCGTGGCGGTGATCGCCGAGCCGCCGTACGACGAGAAGACCATCCGCCCCCTGCGTCACCTGCGCCACGACGGCAGCCCCTCACCGTCGACAGCCACGCCGACTGCCCCGGGCACGCCGCGTACGTCAAGCGAATTTTGTCATCCCCTGCAGATACGGTCCTGAGCGGACATGCGGCCGCGTTTGCCGCGAGGGATCTTGTGCACCTGATGGCTCCATCAGTCGGGGCGTCGTGAGCGCAGCACAACTGTGGCGCGATCCGGCGTCGCGCATTGACGGAGGGAGCCTGCCGTGGGAGAGCGTCGTCACATCACGAAACAGCACGTCGTGTCGCAGGTGGTCCTCGCCGCTTTCGCTGTCGATGGCCAGGTAGAGGTAGAGGACGTGCGTCGACCCGGCAGGTGGCGGCTCAAGGCACCCGCGGCAGTCGGTTACGTAAACGACTACGTGCAGCACGACAGCGCCGGGGCGGAAGCACTGTGGCAAACCGTCGAGACGCGGTTGCGGGACGCGCTCGACGAACTCCGATTCGGGCGGCTGCCGCCGCGCGGATCGGAAGTGGAGGCGACCATCCGGGACTGTATTGCGGTCCACTGGGCGCGCAGCAAGGCCGTCTCGGCGATGTCCGAGCGCTTGTGGGAGCGGGTCCGCCACGATCACATGCGGGCGATGGCGGGGCACCCCGACGTGCTAGCAGCGGTGTTCCAAATCCGGACCGGCCGAACCGCGGAGCCCGCCGAGCTGCAGGAAACCAATGAGTGGCTGCACGCGGGGCCGCCAGAGATCCGGAGCGGCGAGCACTTCTCGGGCCGGGTCCGATACCTCTTCGAGCAGGCCCAGGCGAAGTTCGGGGATCGGTCGCTGCAGGTGGGCATGTGCGGCAACGGTGTGGAGAACCTGCTGATGTCGGACTGCCCCGTCGTGACGCCGTCGCGATCACGGGCAGGGCTCAATCCCGAGCAAGGCGTGGCGTTGGGCGACGCCGATGCGGCCGGGATGCCACTTGGCCCACGAGTGTTCGTGTCGTTGCACGACCGGCCGGAGCGAGTCGTTATCGGATTCAGGGAGGCGCGGATGTTGAACGACTGGCAGCGGACGGTCCGGCGGGAGCAACTGTTCCGCCAGCCCGTTAACGCCCCATAACGCCAACCGCCGTCGAAGGGCGCTCACTGGCGGCCCCGAGGGACCCAGACATGAGTCCGTTGGACACGGCCTCGGCCGGGATGCCTCGGTCGACGCCGGGCGGGGACCTGCCTGGAAGATCCCACGCGGGCCAGCCCAGAGCGGGTGTGGCGCGCAGCTGGCGTCGCGCCGCCGTTCCGAAAAGACACACGGGGTTGCGTTGTTGGGCCCCCAAAGTGCGGTCGGACTTGCGTCGTTCCGGCGGAGTCGAGGCGTGTCGGGTCATAAAGCTCCGCAGCGGGCGATCGAGTGGCAGGATGCCCTCGACGTGACCGACTACTGCACCGCCCGAGGTAATGAAGGACTTCAACGCATGAAGCTGACGCACGTCCGAATCAAGGACTTCCGGAGTCTGATGGGAGATCATGGGTTCGACGTATCTTCCGGTGTCAACTACTTTGTCGGCCCGAACAACTGCGGTAAGTCGAATCTGATCCGGGCGTTGGAGCTAGCTCTCGACCCCGATTCGCAATATGTTCCCGCGCTCGATAGGCCGGCGCGCTCCGGCGCCGGCGCTCCGCCTACGACGCG
>JAVXWK010000159.1:0-3935 GCA_032230575.1 Pseudonocardiales bacterium
GCGGCGCGGGCCCAGCTCGGACTGTCCGCATTGGACAGCACGACGACGCGGGCGCTCGGCCGGAACTGCGCCGTGTCCCGCACGGTGCGCAACGGTCCGGCGCCCGGCACGTCGAAGTCCGCGACGACCAGGTCCACCGGGGTGCTGCGCAGACAGCGCGCAGCATCGGCCACGGTGTGGGCGATGCCCACAACGCGGAAGCAGTGCGTGCGGTGCAGCGAGAGCCGCAGCCCCTCGGTGATGAGCTGTGAACCGTCGACCAGCAGCACACGGGTGGACGCCAGGTCCGTCATGACACCGGGAAGTTACTAGCGGGTACCCGACTGCGTAACCTGCCGGACGCCGGATTGCTCCGTACGGCTACCTATTTGCGACCGGATTGGTGAGCGTGCCGAGGCCGTCCACAGTCACGGAGACCGTCTGTCCGGCCGCCATGGGCCCGACACCGGCCGGCGTCCCGGTCAGGATCACGTCGCCGGGAAGCAGCGTCATGACGCCGGAGACGTACTCGATGAGCGCCGGAATGTCGTGCACCATCAACGAAGTACGCCCGTCCTGCTTGACCTCCCCGTCGACCTCCGTGACGACGCGGACATCGGAGGGGTCGAACTCCGTTTCGATGAAGGGACCCATCGGGCAGAACGTGTCAAATCCCTTGGCACGCGTGAACTGCACGTCCTTCTTCTGCAGGTCGCGGGCCGTGACATCGTTGGCGATGGTGTAACCCATCACGACGCTCATCGCCTTGGCCTTCGGAACTTCCCGGCACGGCTGGCCGATGATGACGGCCAGCTCGCCCTCGAAGTCGACGCGCTGCGACGCCGCGGGGATCTTGATCTCGACGTTCGGGCCGATCACGGAGGTGTTGGGCTTGAGGAAGACCAACGGCTCCGCCGGGACCTCGTTGCCCAGCTCAGCGGCGTGGTCGGCGTAGTTCCGCCCAATACCGATGATCTTCGTCGGTAGGATGGGCGCAAGCAGCCTGACGTCGGCCAACGGCCACTTCCGGCCCGTGAACGTGGGCGTGCCGAAGGGGTGTTCGGCGATCTCCGCAGCCTCTTCGCCGTGAACAGCGACAAAAGCTACGCCTTGAGGGTGAGCTATCCGGGCGATTCGCACGTACTACAGCTTAGACGGGCTTGCTCCGCATGGATTTGTGGACGAGCGCGTCGCACAAGGCGAGCCAGGAGGCTTCGACGATGTTTCCGTGCACACCCACAGTGGTCCACTCGCGTTCGCCGTCCGTGGACTCCACCAGCACGCGCGTCACCGCGTCCGTACCGGGGTGCTCGGTGAGGATGCGCACCTTGTAGTCGGCCAGCTCCACAGTGTCCAACCAGGACAGATGCGGCAGCAACGCCTTGCGCAGCGCCGCGTCCAGAGCGTGCACGGGACCGTTGCCCTCGGCGGTCGCGATGACCCGCTCCCCCGCCACGTGCACCTTGACCGTGGCCTCGGACACGATCTCCCCGTCCGAGCGGTGATCCAGCACCACCCGGTACGACTCCAGCGTGAACGGAGGAGTGTCCAGTTCGGACAGCTCGTCGCGCAGCAGGAGTTCCATCGACGCGTCGGCGGCCTCGAACGACCAGCCCTTCGCCTCGAGTTCCTTCACGCGCTTGAGAGCGCTGCCCACTTCGGTTGACCGGCCGGTCAGGTCGAGTCCGAACTCACGTCCCTTGAGCTCGATACTCGCCCGACCGGCCATCTCGGTGACCAGCACCCGCATGTCGTTGCCGACGCGGTCCGGAACGATGTGGTTGTACAGCTCCGGATCCACCTTGATCGCGCTCGCGTGCAGACCCGCCTTGTGAGCGAATGCTGACGACCCGACATAAGCCTGGTGGGTGTCGGGTGCGATGTTCGCGATCTCGGCCAACGCATGGGAGACACGGGTGAGCTCGGCCAGCGCCCCGGTCGGGAGCACCTCCATGCCGAACTTGGTCACGAGGTTTCCCACGACGGCGAACAGGTCCGCATTGCCTGCTCGCTCGCCATAACCATTGGCGGTGCACTGAACGTGCGTCGCGCCCGCCTGAACGGCCGCGATGGTGTTCGCCACCGCACAGGACGTGTCGTCCTGGCAGTGGATTCCCACGCGGAAGCCGGTCTTCCCGACCACCTCCGCGACCGTCTCGGCGAGACCGAGCGGTAGTTGCCCGCCGTTCGTGTCGCACAGCACGACGACGTCCGCGCCACCCTCCACAGCGGACTCCAGCACCTTGAGGCTGGTGTCCGGGGAGAACGCGTACCCGTCGAAGAAGTGCTCGGCGTCGAGGAAGACGCGCCTGCCGTGGTCCTTGAGGAACCTGACGGTGTCGCGCACCATCCTGAGGTTCTCCGCGGCGTCCGTCCTGAGTGCCCGCTCGATGTGCCGCAGGTCCGACTTGGCCACCAGCGTGACGACCGGAGCCTGGGCGTCGAGAAGTGCTTTGACCTGCGGGTCTTCCTCGACTTTGACCCCTGCCTTGCGGGTCGCTCCGAACGCGACCAGCTTGGCGTGCTTGAGCTCCAGATCCCCTGCCGCAGCCCGCGAGAAGTACTCCGTGTCCTTGGGCAGAGCGCCGGGCCAGCCGCCCTCGATGAACCCGACGCCGAGCCCGTCCAGCAGCCGCGCGACCGCGAGCTTGTCCGTGACGGAGTACGAAATGCCCTCACGTTGAGCGCCATCGCGCAACGTCGTGTCGTAGACGTGGAACTCGTCGCTGGGGCCGGCCATCGGGGTCATCTCCTCATCCGGGCAAACAAAAAGACCCCCCGCGGGATGCGAGAGGTCTGCGCGTCGGGTGCCAGGGGCGGCAACTACCCGACGCGCTCGTCAATAATGATGGCGACGTGCTGAACCATGAACCGGATGCTGCCACAGCTCAGCACGTCGTACCAAGCGACGGGAGGAAATCTCCCACTATCTGGTCACGGTGAGTACTGGCGCACGCCTGCCAGTACTGGATTCACGCCTGTGAAAGGTACTTCGCGAACGCCTCGATGGACGCCGGGTTGCGCGGCGACTCCACGAGCGCGGCGTACGGGAGGGCGAAGAAGCGCTTCTTCTTGACGGCCGGGGAGTTCGCGAGCGGCGCGAAGCCCTCGAGGAACGCCTGCTTCTGCGCGGGAGTGTTCGCCTCGCCGTCCGCGTAGTCCACGATCAGCACGACATCGGGGTCGCGCTGCACGACGGTCTCCCAGTTCACCGTGGTCCAGCTGTCGTCGAGGTCGCCGAAGATGTTGTCGCCGCCCGCTTTGGAGATCACGTCCTGCGGCGCGGCGTTCTTGCCGGACGTGAAGGGCTGGTCCTGGCCGCTGTCGTAGAGGAACACCTTCGGGCGCGGCTTGCCCGCCATGAGCCGACCGGCGTCGGAGATCTGCCGCTGGTAGCCCTTGATGAGCTCCTCGGCCTCGGCCTCGACGCGGAAGATCTTCCCCAGGTTGCGCAGATCCGTGTACAGCGCGTCCAGCGCGGGCATGATGCCGCGCTGCTTGCCGACGCCGTTCCGGCACGCCTCGGTGAGCTGGTAGGTGCCGATTCCGAGCTGTTTCAAGGAGTCCGGGGTGAAGCCGCTGCTCTCGCTGAAACCGTAGTTCCAGCCCGCGAACACGAGGTCGGCGTTGGCGCCCTGCACGACCTCCTTGGAGATCTTGTCGGCGAGCTTCTTCGTGCTGTCGAAGTCGGACTTCCACGGCGAGGTCTGGAGGTCGACCGTGTTGTCGCCGTCCACGACGTAGCCGGCCATGCGGTCCTTCAGCCCCAGAGCGAACATCAGCTCCGTTATGCCGGTGTCGTTCGTGACCACTTTGGACGGCACCTTGTCGAACGTCACCTGCTGACCGCAGTTGGTGATGGTCACCGGGTCCGATGCGGAGGTGTTCTGCGCGACCGTGGCACCGCAGCCGGAGACCAGCAACAGCAGGGCGCAGAGTGCGGTTCTCAAGGGGTG
>JAVXWK010000162.1:0-4544 GCA_032230575.1 Pseudonocardiales bacterium
GGTTGCCCGCGTCCGAGAGCGTGCGCGCCGCCTGAACCAGTTCGTCCCACGTCTTCGGCACGCCGACACCGGCCAGTGCGAACGCGTTGTTGCTGTACCAGACCGTGGACTTGTTGGCTGCCTTGAAGTACACGCCGTAGAGCTGCCCCTTGACGCTGCCGAGCTGCTTCCACACACCGGCGAAGTTCTGGTCCACGGCAGCGGAAACGCTCGCGGCGACCGGCTTCAGCCTGCCGTCGGCGGCGTACCGCGCGACCAGGCCGGGCTGGGCGACGAGCGCGACGTTCGGCGGGGTTCCGCCCTGCAGCCGGGTCTCCAGCAACGTCGGCAACTCGTCCCCCGCCGCCGTGTAGGCCACGTCGATGCCGGACTTCTCCTCGAACTTCTCGATCACCCGCTCGAACCGCGCCTGCTCGTCGCCGGACCAGGTGCCGACCACCTCGACGGTCTGCCTGCCCTGGCTCGCCGTGCCGCCGGAGCACCCGGCCAGCACCAGTGCCGTGGCTGTGACGATCGCTGTGATGCCGAGGATTCTCATCGCTGTTCTCCTGTGGTGGTCCAGATCGAGGACCCGGTCACCGGGTCGAAGAAGTGCAGGCGCGAGGTGTCGACCCAGGTGGCGACCTGCTGACCCTCGTAGACGTCGGTGCGCGGGGAGAACCGTCCGACGAGGACGGTTCCCTTCGCCGGCATCGGGAGGTCCGCGGTGCCGGCGTCCTCGGCCAGCAGCCGGGTGTCCTCGGTGTTCGCCGGGGGCGCGTCGATCGGGAGGTGCACGAGGACGTCCGAGCCCATCGCCTCGACGAGGTCCGCCACGGAGTGCAGGAGCTGTCCTTCCTGCGCGTCGGCGAGAGAGGCGTCCTCCATGTCCTCCGGCCGGATGCCGACGACGACCTCCTGGCCGACGTAGTCCTTGAGCGCCGGACGTGCGTGCAGCACGGAATCCGGCAGCAGCAACGTGTCGGAGTTCAACGACACCCAGTACCGGCCGTCGACCTCGTGCAGCCGCGCGATCACCAGGTTCATGCCAGGCGAGCCGATGAAACCGGCGACGAACAGGTTCGCCGGGCGGTCGTAGAGCTCCTGGGGCGGGCCGACCTGTTGCAGCACACCGCGTTTCATCACGGCCACGCGGTCGCCGAGCGTCATCGCCTCGGTCTGGTCGTGTGTCACGTAGACGGTCGTCACGCCGAGATCGCGTTGTACACGGGCGATCTGCGCACGCATCTGCACCCGCAGCTTCGCGTCCAGGTTGGACAGTGGTTCGTCCATCAGGAACACCTGCGGGGCGCGGACGATCGCGCGGCCCATCGCGACCCGCTGGCGCTGACCGCCGGACAGGTTGCGCGGCTTGCGGTCCAGGTGCTCGGCGAGCTCCAGCGCCTCCGCCACCTCGCGCACCCGCTCGTCGATCTGCTTCTTGGGCAGCTTGCGCAGCGTCAGGCCGAACGCGATGTTGTCGTAGACGTTCAGATGCGGGTACAGGGCGTACGACTGGAAGACCATCGCCACGTCCCGGTCCCGCGACGGCACGTCGTTGACGACCCGCTCACCGATCCGGATGCTGCCCTCGCTGATGTTCTCCAGCCCCGCGATCATCCGCAGCGCCGTGGTCTTCCCGCAGCCGGACGGGCCCACGAGCACCAGGAACTCACCGTCGCGGATGTCGAGGTTCAGGTCTTCCACCGCGCGGGTGCCGTCCGCGTACGCCTTGCCGAGCCCGGTGAGGACTACCTCAGCCACACCTACTCCTCGCTCTATTGCCGGTCGGAACGGCCGGTGCGAGGACGGTATTGGGGACTTCCTTAATGGACCCTTAAACGCGGAACACGGTTCGACCGGCTCTCGTCACGAGAAGGAACAGGGCTCTACCCTCCGCTCATGAAACAGGAGATGACCAGGTCGTTGATCTTGGCGACCGGTCTCGTCGCGCTGGTGCTCGTCTGCGCCGGGTCCGCGCTTCTCCTGTGGGTCAACGTGCGCGGGGCCGAAGCCGCCGACCGCCAGGACCTCGCGGCGGTCACCGCGGTCGCGGCCGTGACCATCGACCCGGACGACCTGCGTGCCGCGGTGGCACGCACCCCCGCCGGGGCCGAGGGGAGGATCGCCGTTCATCTCGTGCTCGGCGACATCATCGGGTCCGGCCGGGCGACCCACGCGGAGGTGGCCGCGGTGGCCGCGGGCGCGCCGGTCCCGTCGTCGTGGCGGGTGCTGCCGGGTCGTGCCGTCATCGAACTGACGGAGCCCGCCGCGGTGTTCGACGTCGAGACGATGGCCGAGATCGGTCTGCTCGTGGTGGTGGCCGTGCTCGGGTCCGTTGCCGCCGTCGCGGTGGGAGGCAGGCGGTTCCGCCCTCTGCTGCAGGACATGCACACGCTCGCCGACGCGGCGCTGGCCGGCGGGACGCGGGTGCGCGCGACCGGGCCGCGGGAGCTCGTCGACCTCGCCGCGGCCGTGAACGAGGTGGCCGATCGCACGGATCGGTTGCTGGCCAACGAACGCGAGATGATCGCGGACGTGTCGCACCGGCTGCGCACGCCGTTGACCGCGCTGCGCCTGGACGTCGACGTTCTGGGCGACAACGAGGTCGCGAACCGGATCCGCGGCGCGGTGTGCGCGATGGGACGTGACGTCGACCTGATCATCGAGTCGCTGCAACCCGTTGCGCCGTCCCGTTCCACCGAATGCGACCTGACGGCGGTGGTGCGGGCGCGCATGGAGTTCTGGTGCGTGCGCGCCGAAGATCAGGGCCGGTGCTGTGTTGTGGACGTGCCCGACGGCCCGATGCCGGTCGGGCTGGCGGTGGACGACCTCGCCGCGGCCGTGGACACGGTGCTGGACAACGTCTTCCAGCACACGCCGGAGGGATCGCCGATCGCGGTCGAGGTCGTCGCCCACGCGGGCTGGATCACGCTGGTGGTCGAGGACGGCGGCCGCGGGGTGTCCGCGCCGGAGGAGGCGGTGCTGCGCGGGCGCAGCGGAGGCCGTTCGACCGGGCTGGGGCTCGCCATAGCCCGTGCCGCCGCGGAGTCCACGGGCGGGTCGCTGCACGTCGAACGCGGCAGGCTGGGCGGCGCGCGGATCAGGATGCGGTTCGGCGAGGCGGGCAGGACGTCGACCGACTCCGGCCCGCGCGCGTGGCGGCTCTGGCAGACCACTCGTTAGCTGGTGCCCGCCGCTCTGGAAGAGGTACGAGCGGCGGGCAACCACCTCGCACATAGCGCGGGGGTGTCGCGAGGCGCGAGGTTCACCCAGATGCCCTGCACACCCGGGAGCTGTTTTCCGCAATTCGCAGCGGATGACTTTCAGAGGTCACGTTAAATCCCCTGCCGGCTGATCACCAGCCTCAGTGGTGAAAGTGGAGCGCACGGGCAAATTAATGTGCTTCCACGGGCAACCGGCTTACCGGAATGGACTTCCTCGTGCTTGCCTGCACGGTGAGAAGGTGTGGGCGGAGGAAGAACAGTGACGGCTGCTACGACGAATTTCCACGATATCGGCTCAACGCCCGTGCAGGCATTGCCGGTCGAGCTCCGGCAGGCGCTGGCGAGCCTGGCCAGGACGCCGCACCTGCTGGTCGCGTGCGACTACGACGGCACGCTGGCCCCGATCGCCGGAGTACCCGACGAGGCCTTCCCCGACCAGCGTTCGGTCGCGGCGCTGCGCTCGCTCGCCGCGTTGCACGAGACGACCTGCGCGGTCATCTCCGGGCGTGCGCTGCGCGACCTGGCCGCGCTGTCCCGGTTGCCCGGTGAGGTACACCTGGTCGGGTCGCACGGCTCGGAGTTCGACGTCGGCTTCGTCAACGTGCTGTCCGAGCACGCCCGCGACGCGCTCGGCGCGTTGCACCGCGAGCTCGACGCGCTGGTCAGGGTGACTCCGGGTGCGTTGCTCGAGTTGAAGCCCGCGGCCGTCGCGGTGCACTACCGCAACTGTTCGGACTCGGTGGCGCAGCGGCTGCTGAAG
Source organism: Pseudonocardiales bacterium (assembly GCA_032230575.1). Taxonomy (GTDB): domain Bacteria; phylum Actinomycetota; class Actinomycetes; order Mycobacteriales; family Pseudonocardiaceae; genus Lentzea. Next base: position 3,967 of record JAVXWK010000162.1, read on the forward strand.
GTGCTGGAGAGCGTCCCGACGCTCGACCTGCAGGTCACGCACGGCAAGGCGGTCGTCGAGTTCTCGGTCGTCGAGACCGACAAGGGCCGTGCGCTGGACGTGCTGCGGCACCAGGTGGGCGCGACCGCGGCGGTGTTCCTGGGCGACGACGTGACGGACGAGAAGGCGTTCGCGCGACTGTCCGGTCCGGACGTCGGCATCCGCGTCGGGGCCGGCGAGTCGCTGGCCGCGCACCGGCTGCACGGCCCCGCCGACGTCGCGGCGGTGCTGGCGTTCCTGCTGGAGGAGCGGCGGGCGTGGCTGCACGGCGACCAGGCCGTGCCGATCGAGCGTCTGACGATGCTGGCCAACGAGCGTTCGGTCGCTCTGGTGACGCCCGATGCCAAGGTCAACTGGCTGTGTCACCCGGAGCCGGACTCGGCGGCGATCTTCGCCGACCTGCTGGGTGGTCCGGCCGCAGGGCACTTCTCGATCAAGCCGGAGCACAGGTCGTTGCCGCTGGGCCAGCGCTACCTGCCGGGCACGATGATCGCGGAGACGCGCTGGTCACGTCTGCTCGTGACGGACTACCTCGAACA
>JAVXWK010000163.1:0-6142 GCA_032230575.1 Pseudonocardiales bacterium
ACGACGGCGCCGACCAGTGGCTGGTGATGGAGTACCTGCCGTCGCGGTCGCTGGCGGAGATCATCGAGGCGGACGGCCCGATCGGCCCGCAGCGGGCCGCGAGGATCGGCGCGCAGGTCGCCGACGCGCTGGCCGCCATGCACGCGAAGGGCATGGTCCACCGGGACGTCAAGCCCGGCAACGTCCTGGTCGCCGAGAACGACGTGGCGAAGCTCAGCGACTTCGGCATCTCGCGGTGGGCGGAGCAGACCCGCGTCGGCGGTGGTGACGTGGCCGGAACCGCCGCGTACCTGGCGCCCGAGGTGGCGGACGGGCACGAGGCACGGCCGGCGTCGGACGTGTTCGCGCTGGGGGCCACGCTGTTCGCGGCCGTCGAGGGCACGTCGCCGTGGGGATCCCCGGACGCCGGGTCCTCCGAACAGCTCCGCCGCGCCAAGGCCTACGACATCACTCCGCCGCGGCACGACGGCCCGTTCGGCGACCTGCTGGCCCAGCTGATGCAGCGCGACCCGCAGGACCGGCCCGCCACCGAGAACGTCCGCCCGTTGCTGGAGGGCGTGAAGCTGCCGAACCCGCGGCGCCGCAAGGCCGTCGCGATCGGTGCCGCCGCGCTCGTCGCCGTGGCCGTGACCGGCGCGGTGATCTACGCGCGGCTGCCGGTGGCCGGCACGGTCGGCGATCCCAGCACGATGGACGTGTGCGGGCTGACCGCGGGCAAGGACGACTTCCAGCGCCTCAACGTGCACCACGTCGACACGAGCGCCGAGAACTCGTACTGGTTCAACGGCTGCACCAGCTGGGTCGCCTTCGACGAGAAGGGCGACGGCGTGGTGGTCGACTACTTCGTGAAGCAGTTCGTCCAGTACGGCGCGACGAAGCCGACCGGGCAGCTCGGCGCGGTCACGCAGATCGAGACCACCGAGGAGTCCTGCACGAAGTCGATCGTGCTGGTCGACGGCAACACCCTGCAGATCGAGACCAAGGGCACGTCAAGTCAGCCGTTGTGCGACATCGCGCAGGTGGCGGGCGAACGCGCGCACGCGGTGCTGACGGAAAGCCAGATCCCGCGCCGCAAGGAGCCCTGGCCGAAGGACTCTCTCGCGAGCACCAACGCGTGCGGCCTGCTCAAGCCCGAGAACCTGGAGCCGCAGCTGAAGTCGGCGGCGACCCCCTACCCGTGGAACGAGCTCGGCTCCTGGGGCTGCGGCTGGGACTACGAGCAGCGGCAGGTCCAGATCGAGTTCAGCCGCCAGAACCCGTTCGACTCGAAGGACGGCACGGTCATCGACGTGGGCCGCGACAAACTCGCCTACCTCGACCCGGAGGCGGACGAGGGCACGTGCCAGGTGAAGATCCAGCAGCGCGTCGCCAGGGAGGGCAACGAGGACGAGAAGCGGATCGAGGTCGTCCGCGTGATCCTCACGGAGCAGAAGCTCGCCGAGGGCACGTCGTTGTGCCCCGGTGCTACAGAGCTGGCGAAAGCCGTGGTTCCGCGGCTGCCCTGACCTTGCCCGCGGCGAGCAGCAACACCAGCCCCAGCACGCACATGGAGAGGCTGAACCCGTAGATCCAGCGGTAACCGAACTCCTTGGCCACGCCGACCAGCGCGCCCGCGACCATGCCGCCGATGATCTGGGTGTTGCTGAACATCGTGGTGGCGTGGCCGGGCCGTTCGGGGTCGAGGCTCTGGAAGTACGTGATGCCCACGCCCATGATCAACGAGATGACGGTGGCGTGCAGCACCTGCAGGGCCAGCACCTGCCAGACGGCCTGGGTGAACACCATCAACCCGTGGTAGCTCAACGAGATCGCCGCACCGAGGACCACGAGCTTGTGCTGTGACATCCGGTTGGCCAGCGACCCGAACCACAACATCATCGGGATCTCCAGCGCCGCGCAGAGCCCCATCGCGAGGCCGGCATCGCTCAACGTGCCTTCGAGGTTGTACGTGACGAACAACGGCAGACCGCTCACCGCGAGCGCGACGGAGCCCTGCAGGAGCACGAACGCGGCGACGACGATCGAGAACCCGGCGCGCGAGTGCCCGGACTCCTCGACCTTCTCGGGTTCGGGTTCCGCCTTGGGCACGGGCAGCAGGATCGCCAGCACCGCGACGCCCAGCTGGAGGATCGCCGAGGCGCCGAAGAGGCCCACCCAGCCGATGTTGGCGACGACCAGCGCCGCCAGCGGCGGACCGGCCACCCACGCGACGGAGAGCAGGGTGCGCAGGACGCTGACGGTCATCGACGGTCCTTGTGAGACCTGACGACCGTAGGCGAAGAGCTGCGGCAGCAACGACGACGTGATCGCCACGAAGATCACCGACGTGCCGAGCAGAAGCCAGTAGTCGCGCAGCACGGAGAACAGGCCGTAGCCGATCGCGCCGGCGAGACCGCCCGCCACGAGCATGTACCGGCGCTGGACCCGGCCGTCCGACAGCTTGCCCATGATCGTGCTGGCGACCACCGACGCGAGCGGGCTCGCGATCAGGAAGACGCTGAGCTGAACTGCCGAGACCCCGATCTCAGAGTTGAGGAACATGGAGCCGAACGGCATCGCGAACGCCATCGACACGCCGGACACGACGCTGATGACGGACAGTTGCAGGAACGTTCGGGACAGGAGCGGCGAGGAGGTTCTCTCGCGTAGTGCCGTCACCCAGCCATCGTGCTTGTTGACTGGTCAATCAGGAAACTAATTTTCCCATTATGCGGGCAACGTCTCACACAATGACGACGGCACCGTCACGACGGTGATCTCCACCACCTCTGAGCAGGCCCGATCCGGTCATCTCGACCACCTGACAACCGCCGAAGAACATGTTCGGCGCGCGAAATCGCGTAACCGGGAGTTCAGTTTCCGGACGAATTCCCGGTTCGACCTGAAGATGATCTCCGCTGAGGTGCAGCCGGGGTGCGTCGACGGCGTCCTGGGCGGGCATGCCGCGGTCGAGGACGTTCACGAGCACCTGGAGGATCGCGCCGCAGATCCGGCTCGATCCCGCGCTGCCGAGCACCAGTTCCGCCTGGCCGTGGTCGGTCACGACGGTCGGCGACATCATCGACGGCAGCCGGTCGCCGGGCGCGTGGCTGAAGAACCCGTCGGGCGACAGGTCCTCCTCCCCCATCATGTTGTTCAGGTGCACGCCCGCGATCGAGATGCCCGAGCCCGCGCCGTTCGTCGTCGTGACCGAGCAGGCGGTGCCGTCGGCGTCGAGCACCGAGATGTGCGTGGTGGAGCCGAGGCGGTTGAGGTGCGTCTTCGGGGCGGCCATCGCGCGAATCAGGTCTCGTTGCGACGGGTTGTCCGGCAACGCTTCCAGCATCTGCGTGAGCAACGCACCGCCCGCCGCGGGTGGCGGGTTCGTGTGGATGTCACGGCCGCGGTGGCGCACGTGCAGCGGTTCTCTCGTGGCGACTTCGTAGGCCTTCAGATCTTCCCGGCTGAGGTCGCCGCCGTTCCGGGTGATCTCGTCGGCGATCGCTGCGGCGATGTCGCCGGTGTAGAACGGCGCCGCGCCGTCCTTGCCGAGTCGTTCGAGCGCTTCGGCGACGTGTGGCTGGACGAGGAGCTCACCTTCCTCGAACGCGGTGAGGCCCGCGCTGTGGGCGAGCGGCAGCAGCAGTGAGGTGACGTAGGCCTGGTAGCGGTTGACCCGATGGCCTTCGCGGGCGTGTTTCACTGCCGTGGCCACGAGTTCTTCGAGCGGCGCCCGGCCGTAGGTGGCTGCTTTCGCGGCACCGGCGGGCATTCCGTACGCCGCCACCGACGACGGTCCCACGTGGAATTCCTGGGAGGCGTCACCGAAGTGGACGGTGATGGGGTCGAGCTCGGCTCTGGTGGTTCGAGGTGAGCGGCCTGGCGCCTCGGCCGAGAAGTCCAGCAGCACAGGGGTTTCGCCGACCGGGGCGATGAGCATGTACCCGGCCGCGCCGAGCCCCGTCAGCAACGGCTCCGTCACGCACGACGTGAGCATCGCCGCGACGGCCGCGTCGACCGCGTTCCCCCCGGCGCGCAGCATCGCCGCGCCCGCCTGTGCGGTGAGCGGGTGGCCCGCCGCGATCGCGCCTCGCACCGTCGACCTCCATGAAGAGAAGGCAGTCAACGGTAGACCTGTGCACGATCAGCGGGCCACCCGACCCTGGCCGGCCTACTTCTTGGTCGCCGTGTAGTTCCGGAAGTTGATGTACGTGTCGAGGATGTCCGACGACGCGCTCTCGACCGAGCGGTAGATGCCCCACTTCGGCCGGATGTAGTCGCCCTCGTCCGGGATCCGCACGCCGGAACGCTTGCCCTGGAACGCGATCGGCGCGCCGGCGCCCGTGCCGTTGCGCAGCACGAAGCCGACGGTGCCGCTCGAGCCCGGCGTGATCGTCCACTCGACCGTGACCCACTTGTCGCGCAACGGGGCCAGGTTGCCGGACGCGATGTCCGGCGCGCCGGACGTGCTGAACGCGCGCGCCCGGATGGTTTCGGTGCTACCGCTGCGGCTCAACGACAGAGTTGTCCACGGGCCGCCGTTGGTCGACGGTGTCTTGGTTTGGAAGATGTGCGTGAACTTGCTCGTGCCGTGCAGCGATGACGGCATGTACATCTCGTACGAGATGACCCACGTCTCGCCGTTCTTGATCTTGAGGGCGCTGCCGCCCGTCACCATGCCCTTGGACTCGGTGCGCTGACGGTCACCGCCACCTGTGGTGTCGCGGTCGTTCTTCCAGATGTTGAACCGGTAGTGGTCGCCCTCGACGACGATGTACTTGCCCTTGCGCTCGGGGAACTTGTTGCCGCGGTCGACCTCGATGCCCTCGAACGCCTTGAGCCCGTCTGTCCCGGGGTTCGGCGCCCAAGCCGGAGCGAGAGCCGACGCGGGGTTCACGGTGACGAACATGAGAGCGGCTGCTGTGAGGGCCGCCCTTCGGGTGATGCGCGATTCCATCGTTCGGTGCGTCCTTCCTGGCGGCGATTCGGCAGGGGAGCACATCGGGCGGCGGACTTCGATGCCCTTACGTCTATGAAGGTAGGAGGTCTCGACCTGCGATGTCAACGAAAGTGACACAACTTGACTGCGGTTTACATGATTCATCGGATTAGTTCGGCCGGAATCGCGATCATTCCTCATACCGGCGGTTCCCGATCCGATCCCCCGCAGGTCAGGAACGCAGGGCGAGCGCGAGCCGCACGGCGTCCGCGCGGGAGTGCAGGTCCGCCTTGGCGAACAGGTTGTTGATGTGCGTCTTCACGGTCGCCTCGCTGATGAACAACCGGCGGGCGATCTCCCCGTTGCGCAGGCCTTCGCCGATCAGGTCGAGCACCTCGCGTTCGCGGGCGGTGAGGTCGATTCCGGGCTGCTCCACGGGTTTGCGGCTCGCGAGGTCCAGCAACCGCAGCTGCACGGCCGGGTCGAGGATCGCGTTGCCCGCGTGAGCACCGCGCACGGCCTGGATGATCGTGCCGCGGTCGGCGTCCTTCGTGAGATAGCCACGAGCGCCCGCGCGCAATGCCGCCAGGATCGAGTCGTCGTCATCGAACGTGGTCAGCACGACGACCGGCAGGTCCGGGTGCGACTCGCGCAGCGTGCCGGTGGCCTCGGCGCCGCCCATGACCGGCATGTTGAGGTCCATCAGCACGACCTCGGGCGTGAGTTCCTCCACCGCCACAAGGGCTTCCTGGCCGTTGGAAGCGGTGCCGACGACGGAGATGTCCGGGTCGAGGTCGAGCATGACGGCGAGCGCGTCGCGGATCGCCGCCTGGTCGTCCACGATCAACAGCCTGATCATCTCGGGAGCTCCATCCTGACCGTCCATCCTGGACCTTCCGGGCCCGCGAACAGGGTCCCACCAAGCAAAGCGGCTCTTTCGCGCATGCCGGTGAGGCCCATCCCGCCGGTATGAGGCTCCTCCGCCGGACCGTTGTCGGTCACGGTCAGCCTGATCGTCGAGGCCGTGTACTCCAGCACCAGGTCGACGTCGGCGCCGGGCGCGTGCTTGTGCGCGTTGGTCAGGGCTTCCTGCGCGGCACGGATGATGGCCTGCGCGATCTCCACCCTCACCGCGTCCTCGCCGACAACGCGGAATGACGCGCCATGGGTCTCAGCGAGCTTGGCGATCGACTCGGGCAACGGCAGTGCGGCATCTTTCAACGC
>JAVXWK010000179.1:0-3240 GCA_032230575.1 Pseudonocardiales bacterium
ACCCGCGTTCCGACGGTGCCGCCACCGGTACGGGCTTCCCGCGTGACTTCACGATCGCGGTGTCCGACGATGGCACGAACTGGACGACCGCGGTCACCCGCACCGGCTACGGCAGGCCGGGCGCGGGCGCTCAGGAGTTCAGCCTGGCCGGGAAGTCGGGCCGCTACCTGAAGGTCACCGGCACCAGCCTCAGCACGGACGACAACGGGCACTACCGCATGCAGTTCGCCGAGATCGAGGCCTACGGCTCGAACTTGGCCACCGGCAAGACCGTGTCCTCGGCCAGCTCGATCGAAGCGCTGCCGGGGTGGGGTCGTCGCAACGCCACCGACGGGATCCGCGTCAACACCGGCAACGATGCCGCCGGGTGGAGCAGCGGTAGCGGGCCCGCGGGCCGCAGCGAGTCGGTCACCGTCGATCTCGCCGCACCGACTGCGGTCAACCGGGTGGACCTGCTGCCCAGAGCAGACCAGCTCGACGGTCGTTCCGGCTTCCCGTCCGACGTCACCATCGAGGTGTCCGGTGACGGTCAGACCTGGACCGCGGTGGCGACCGGAGCGGGCATCGCGACTCCTGGACAGCCTGGCCGTTCTTTCCCGATCCCGACCTCGACAACCCGCTACCTCAAGATCACCGGGACCGGGTTCGGCGCGGACTCCTTCGGCGATTACTACCTGCAGTTCGGTGAGATCGAAGCCTGGTGACGAGTGGCCAGGGCAGTCGCCCTGGCCACCACCCTTCTTCGCTCAGTGAGGCTTTCCGCGCAACTGTCGGAACCCCGGTGTGAAGTGGCCCTCTCACAGATCAATTTCACAGGGGTCCCGCGCTCGATGGAACTGCGCGGCTGACCTCGCCCACGCAGTGCCGTTCCGCTGTTCCTGCGTGTTGGCTTACGGGACATGCACGGAACAGGAAACGCCCTCAGCAAGATCATTGCTGGGGGCGTTCTCATCTCGATAATTGGACGGCCTGAGGGGCGTCCGATGTCTGGGCAAGAGATCAACGACTGACGGCTTGACCTGCGCTCGGTGAGAGCTGAACCAGCTTTCGCCAGCGCAGATCAGTCGCGTGGGGATGTTACGCCGGACTCCTGCGCCGACGTCCCGATCCTCGAATCAGTCATACGCTTTGCAGCGGCGGATACGGCTCGTCGGGCGTTGATGGCGGCGTGAGCTTGGCGTTGAGCGCCTGGGCTTCCTGAAGCTGGTCTTCCAGCGTGACGATGCGGCACGCCGCATCCAGTCCCGTGCCCTGGTCAACCAGTTCACGTACACGGGCGGCCAGGCGCAGTTGGTAGCGGCTGTACCGGCGGTGACCGCCGGCCGAGCGCTGTGGCTCGATGAGTTTCGCCTCGTCCAGGCTGCGCAAGAAGTTCGCCGAGGTGTTGAGCAGTTCCGCGGCCCTGCCCATCGAGTAGGCCGGGTAGTGCTCGTCGTCGAACTTCTCGGCTGTGGTCTGCGGTTCGTTGTCCGCAGGATTGCTGGTGTCTGGGGTCATCGCGCCTCCACATCACGAGGGGCCCCGGCGCCGTAGCACCGGGGCCCCAAGGGTTTGTTGGGTTTCACTTCCACCTAGCCGACCGTGAGATCGGCTTCCTCTGTCCGCGTGCCCATTGTCTCGAGCGGGCGCTGCGGGGATCGCGTGTGCGTAACCGAAGACCACCTTCCAATCTGATGGAACCGCGGTACCCGTTCGGCGGAGTTCAGCCGAAGGCGGGCGATCCGATGGTGTGTAACCCTTCCCTTCTCCTCTGAGTACTGACTTTTCTTCTCTCACGTGGCTGTCGGCACCGGACCTCATGCACATGCCGGACTCACCTCGCCGACTGCCCTTGGTCACCTGCCAGAGCCACTCTTGCTGGCCAGCTCCGGCGAATGACTGTCTTGCACTTGCGATTCGTACTTCAACTGCGAACTGCGACTTGCACTTGCGATCTGTACTTCAACTGCGTCTTGCACTTGCTGATCGTGCGGCCGCCGGTTCCGATCCTCTTGCGTACTGCGTCACTGCTAACCGGCTGCCCTTGGTCACCTGCCTGGAGCCTCCAACTGCAGCTCCGGCACAACTGACCGTCTTGCTCACGGGCAGTTCATCATCTCCCGTGCGATGTTATCTCTCGCTCAACAAGGAGAACTGTACATGCCCCTGGGTGAGGATGTCTACCTCCGTCACCACAGATTTCCTCTTTTGGGTGACGCAGCTGGTCTCACCTGGCCTGATGCGGTCAGCCGTTCCCGCACCTCGGCGTAAGTGCCTGCTCGCTCCAGGTCCTTGGCCCTAGGGGGATCGGGAATCCGCCGCAACACCTCTTCCGGAGCGCACACCCACACCGGCACGCCCGCCAGCTCCAGCCGAGCGGCGCCGGACCGCAGTTCCGCGTACGTCCCGGTCAGCGTGGGCGGGACGTCGAGCATGCCCAGCCGCGTGACGAACAGATGATCAAAGCGTTCGAGCGTCGGAGGCTCCGGGCTCCAGTCACGGCACTGCTGCAGGCTCAACCCCTTCTTCCAGCTCGGGTCGTGTGCGGGAGTGGCTTCCAAGTCCTTCAGCAGAGCGGCCAGTCGCCGGAGGTTCGCCGGATCCGGCGAGGGCACGACGTCGAGGTCGTTCGGCGTCACGTCCGCTCCGTAGACGGCCATGACCATCGAGCCGCTCAGGACCCAGTCGACTTCGTGATCACGCAACGCTCGCAGCATCGCGGGCAACTGCAACGGTGGCCTGGCCAGCGGGTTTCCCATTCCGCCCAGGGTGGCACAGGCGGCGCTCAATACGATCGGCCGCCGTGAGCTCCCATTACGAGGTCGTCTTCTCCACGTTCCTGCGCGACGACACCCCGCCGGCCGTCCTGGACGAGCTGCGCTACCACCTCGGCGTCACCGAACAACGGCCGCACAACCTCGTGATCGACTACGACTTCCCGGTCCTGCGTCCGGACACCGACAGCTACCTGCCCGGCGGCGACCACGTGGCGCTGCGCCGGCAGCTGCGCGGCCACCACGCCAACGGCGAGCACCACGCCTGGGGACTGCACGCGCGGCTGTACTGGCTGGACGACCAGTGGGCCGAGATCTGGTGGCAGGTCGTCTCGCTGCTGGCTCCCCACGTCGAGGACGACGGCTACGCGGGCCACTTCCGCGAGGAGTACGACGAGCGCGCCACGTCGTTGATCATCCTGGGCGGCGCGCCGCACCTGAGCGAGCCGTAGAACGTCATTCAACAACTCGGGCGCCACGTGCGTTG
>JAVXWK010000193.1:0-3729 GCA_032230575.1 Pseudonocardiales bacterium
AGGCGCTGAGGCAAGCCGCCGCGAGAGGGGCGAGGATCGCGTCGATCTGCACGGGCGCGTTCGTGTTCGCCGCGACCGGTCTGCTGGACGGGCTGCGGGTGACGACGCACTGGCTGGGGGCCGAGGAGCTGCAGGCGCGGCATCCGGAGATCGAGGTCGACCCGGACGTGCTCTACGTGGACAACGGGCAGTTCCTGACGTCCGCGGGTGCCGCGGCCGGGCTTGACCTGTGCCTGCACATGATCCGGCGCGATCACGGCTCGGCGGTGGCGGCGGATGCGGCACGGCTGGCCGTGATGCCGCTCGAGAGGGAAGGCGGGCAGGCGCAGTTCATCGTGACGCCACCCGCCACGCCACAGGGTGCGGAGCTCGAGCCCGTGCTGCGGTGGATGGAGGACAACGCGGCGCGTGACCTGACGCTGGTGGAGATCGCCGGCCGTGCGGGGATGAGCACGCGGACGTTGAACCGGCGGTTTCGCGAGCAGACCGGGACGACGCCGTTGCAGTGGCTGCACCGGGCGCGCATCAGAAATGCTCAGCACCTGCTGGAAACCACCAGGCAACCCGTCGAGGTGATCGCGGGCAAGGTCGGGTTCGGGTCGGCCACGGCGTTCCGCGACAGGTTCAAGCGGATCGCCGGGACGTCACCGCAGAACTACCGGGCGGCCTTTCAGAGCTGCCGGAACTAGGGCTGGGAGTGCTCGTGCAGCAGCAGGAGCGTGTAGGCCGCGATCGACTGCGCGTCGGTGATCTCGCCCTTCGCGACCATCGTCTCGAAGGCGGCGCGCGGGAACCACGCCGAGCGCATGTCCTGCTCCTCGTGCTCCCGCTCGTGGAAGCCCTCGGTCAGCTCGGTGGCGAGGAACACCCGCCCGCGCTGCGACGACATGCCCGGCGCGGCGTCGATCACGCCCAGCTCGGTCATCTTGCCCGCCTGCAGGCCGGTCTCCTCGCGAAGCTCGCGGACGGCGAGCGCGAACGGGTCAGCGGAAGCCCGGTCTGGCGCCGTGCCCTGAGGGAACTCCCAGCGCCGCATCCCGATCGGGTACCGGAACTGCTCGACGAGCCGCACGCGTTCGCCGTCGAGCGGGATGATCAGCGCGAAGTCCGGCTTGTCGATGACGCCGAAGATGCCGGTAGTGCCGTCCGCGCGCCGGATCTCGTCCTCGCGAACGGTCATCCACGGGTTTGCGTACACCTCACGGGTGCCGAGGCTCTCCACGCCACGGACCGTACCTAACGTCTTGTTCCTGGACACACCCCGTAGCCTGTCGCGGTGCGTCTCGTCATCGCTCGCTGCCAGGTCGACTACGTAGGCCGACTCACCGCCCATCTGCCGATGGCTCAGCGACTGCTGCTGATCAAGGCCGACGGCTCGGTGTCGATCCACTCGGACGACCGTGCCTTCAAGCCGTTGAACTGGATGAGCCCGCCCTGCTGGCTGATCGAGGACCCGGACATCTGGACGGTGCAGAACAAGGCGGGGGAGAAGCTGATCATCACCCTCGAAGAGGTCATGCACGACTCCAAGCACGAGCTGGGCCCGGAACCCGGCCTGCAGAAGGACGGCGTCGAGGCCGATCTGCAGAAGCTCCTCGCCGAGCACGTCACGACGCTGGGCGACGGCTGGACCCTGGTGCGCCGCGAGTTCCCGACCGCCATCGGGCCGGTGGACCTGATGTGCCGCGACTCCGCCGGTGTCTCGGTCGCCGTGGAGATCAAGCGTCGCGGTGAGATCGACGGCGTGGAGCAGCTGACCCGGTACCTGGAACTGCTGAACCGCGACCCGTTGCTGGCGCCGGTTCAGGGTGTGTTCGCCGCTCAGCAGATCAAGCCGCAGGCTCGGGTGCTGGCCGAGGACCGCGGGATCCGGTGTGTGGTGCTGGACTACGACGCGTTGCGCGGCATCGAGTCGGACGAGTTCCGCCTGTTCTGATAGGCCATCATGAGCGTGTAGCTCCACGAGTCGAGCCGGCTGTGGTCGAGTTCCCGCAGCCGGTCGATCGCGAGCCACACGGCGCCCGCGTCGGCCATCGCGCCGACCTCGTCCCGCACGGCCTGAGGCAGCGCTTCCCAGCTCGGTCCCCAGGCACAGGGGGCACAGATCTCGCCCCGGTTGTGCTCGCAGCCCATGAGCGACCGGTCGCAGGACGGGCACGTCCAGCTCGCGTGCCCGTAGTCGGCTTCCGCGCAGGAGCAGGTCCGCTTCCGCGCTTTGCCGCCGTAGGAGGACAGCTTCATGTACTCCATGGTGGGACGTCGTCCCCCGTCGAGCTCCGCCAGCAGGTAGCCGGCCCGGATCGCGCTGGTCGCGTCGATCATCGCGCCGACCTCGTCCCGGATGGCCTGCGGAAGCGCTTCCCAGTCCGGTCGCAGCCGGCAGGTGTCGCAGACCTCGGCGTTGTCGCCAGGGCCGATCACGGCCGAGCGGCACAACGGGCACATCCAGATCGTCTGCTCGGTCACCGGGTCAGTTTCGGGTGCCGGACGTCCGCCCGCACGTGGTTTTGGCGCCCTCGATCAGCAACGCCAGATAGTGCTCGAAGTCGGCGTCGCGGTCTTCCATGCGCAGCACCACAGAGGCTCGCCGGCGTGGAGATGCTCGTCGGATCGGCGGGCCCGGCGCTCGGCCATCTCCGTGCGGGTGTGATGGGCGCACGGTTCGGCATCAGCAAGACGGTGGCCATCGGCGGTATGGCCTGTCTGTCCTCGACAGCAGTGCTCAGCGCGGCATTGCCGGCGTTGTGGCGATACGAGACGCAACTTCAGTGAGCGCCCTACCGAACAAAGTGGTTTTGTGATCATGCACATGGGGTAAGAACCCGCGCACCTGGAGTAGTGTCCTCTCCTGGTCGTTCATGTTCGACTTTGTGGAAGTCTGGGAGGTGGGCCGTGCGAGTGTTGGCCGAGGCGGACCTGCGGCTTGACGCGGGACCGATCGACTACGCGTTGCTCGTCATCTACTTCATGGTGGTGCTCGGCATCGGCGTGATGGCACGACGATCCGTCAGCTCCAGTCTCGACTTCCTGCTGTCCGGGCGATCACTGCCGGCCTGGGTCACCGGACTCGCGTTCATCTCCGCGAACCTCGGTGCGCTCGAGCTCATGGGCATGACGGCCAACGGTGCGCAGTACGGCATGGCGACGGTGCACTACTACTGGATCGGCGCCATCCCCGCGATGGTGTTCCTCGGTCTGGTGATGATGCCGTTCTACTACGGCTCCAAGGTGCGCAGCGTTCCCGAGTTCATGCGCCGCCGGTTCGGCAAACCGGCTCACCTCGTCAACGCCATCAGCTTCGCCGTCGCGCAGATCCTGATCGCGGGCATCAACCTGTTCGCGCTCGCGGTGATCATCGACGCGCTGCTCGGGTGGCCGCTGCCGGTGTCGATCGTGGTCGCGGCTCTGGTGGTGCTCGCCTACACGACGCTTGGTGGCCTGAGTGCCGCCATCTACAACGAGGTTCTGCAGTTCTTCGTCATCGTGGCCGCGCTGGCGCCGCTGACGATCATCGGTCTGATCAAGGTCGGTGGCTGGCAGGGCATCGTCGAGAAGATCAGCGACCAGGAGCAGCTGTCCGCGTGGCCCGCGACAGAACTCACCGGCATCAACAGCCCCGTGTGGAGTGTCGTCGGGTTGGTGTTCGGTCTCGGCTTCGTGCTGTCGTTCGGCTACTGGACGACGAACTTCGCCGAGGTGCAGCGCGCGATGAGTGCGAAGTCCATGTCG
>JAVXWK010000237.1:0-3348 GCA_032230575.1 Pseudonocardiales bacterium
CCCTCGTCGTAGGCGCGCGCGAGGTTCTGGTGGCTGCGCGCGGTCAGCTCGTCCTGGTCCTCGCGGGTGATGCCGAACTTGGCCGCGGTGATGGCCGCGTGCTCGCCCATCGACATGCCGGTACGCGGTTCGCCGTTGCGCGGCAGGTGCGGGACGACGTGGCCGGGGCGCAGCTTGGTCAGCAGACTGACCTTGCGGGTGCGGTTGAACTCCAGGAGCAGCTTGCGGAAGTTCTCGTTGACGCCGATCGGGGCGTCGCTGGTGGTGTCGACGCCGCCCGCGATGCCCACCTCGATCTGGCCGAGTGCGATCTTGTTGGCGACCGCGATGATCGCCTGCAGGCCGGTTCCGCACGCCTGCTGGAGGTCGTACGCCGGAGTTTCGGGGCTGAGCTTGCTGCCCAGGACCGACTCGCGGACGAGGTTGAAGTCGCGCGAGTGCTTGAGCACGGCGCCCGCGACCACCTCGCCGAGGCGTACTCCCTGCAGGCCGAAGCGGCTGACCAGGCCGTCGAGCACCGCGGTGAACATGTCCTGGTTCGACGCGGTGGCGTACGGGCCGTTCGAGCGGGCGAACGGGATGCGGTTGCCGCCGATGATCGCTACTCGCATGACGGCATACTACCTACTAGCGGGTAGACTTACTAGCGAGTAGGTTGATGCACGTGGACAGGTACCAGAAGTTCGCCTCTTCGGGGCTGGGGCGCCAGCTCGTGCGCAGGCTCGGCCTGCCGAACCCGTATCCACTCCGCCGCGACGCCGCTCTGGCCACACCCGTTCTGGTCGGTGGTGCTTCTCGGCTGACCTTCCTGAAGCAGCTGGAAACAGGATCTGCTCCTTTCGGCGCGTTGGTGTTCGACGCTTCTGACATCGTTGCCGTGGCTGATCTGCGGCAGCTGCACGACTTCTTCCACCCGGCGATCACGCAGCTCGGGCCGTGCGGGCGGGTGATCGTCATCGGGCGGTCGCCGGACTCCGTGGCACAGCGGGCACTCGAAGGGTTCGTGCGGTCGGTCGGCAAAGAACTGCGGCGCGGCGGCACGGCGAACCTGGTCTACGTGGCGGACGGCGCCGAGGACGGTGTCGAGTCCACGCTGCGGTTCCTGCTGTCCGGACGGTCGGCTTACGTGTCCGGGCAGGTCGTCCACGTTTCCTCGGCTTCTTCGGCCGACACGCTCGAGGGCAAGGTCGCGCTGGTCACGGGTGCTTCGCGGGGCATCGGTGAGGCGATCGCGACCGTGCTGGGACGCGAGGGCGCGCACGTCGTCTGTCTGGACGTTCCGGCCGCCGGCGATGAGCTTTCGAAGGTCGCGAACTCCGTCGGCGGGTCGGCGTTGCAGCTCGACATCACCGGGGATCCCGCACGGCTGACGTCGTACCTGTTGGAGCGGCACGGCGGCGTGGACGTCGTTGTGCACAACGCGGGCATCACGCGTGACAAGACGTTGGCGCGCATGGACTCCTCGCTGTGGGACTCCGTGCTGGAGGTCAACCTCGCCTGCCAGGAGCGGATCAACGAGGCGCTGCTGCACGACGGCGTGCTGCGCACCGGCGGGCGGATCGTCGGGGTGTCGTCGATCGCCGGGATCGCGGGCAACGTCGGCCAGACCAACTACGCCACCTCGAAGGCGGGCGTGATCGGGATGGTCCGGTCGCTGGCACCTGTGCTGGCTTCTCGTGGCGCCACGATCAACGCCGTCGCGCCGGGGTTCATCGAGACGAAGATGACCGCGGCCGTGCCGTTCGCGACGCGCGAGGTCGGCCGGCGGATGAACAGCCTGTCGCAGGGCGGCCTGCCGGTCGACGTCGCGGAGACGGTGGCGTGGTTCGCGTCGCCGGGTTCCGGTGGTGTGAACGGGAACGTCGTGCGGGTGTGCGGCCAGATGCTGCTGGGGGCGTGATGTTGCTGCGTGCCGCCCTGACGTCGTTCCGGCGCGGGGAAACCCTTGCGGCCCAGCCGGTTTCGGGGCCGTTCGACGTCTCGCTGAAGCATCTAGCCGCCTACAACGCGGTGTGCGGGTTCGGATTGCGCGACGCGTTGCCGCTGACGTATCCGCACGTGCTGGGCTTTCCGTTGCAGATGAAGCTGATGACGGGCGCGGGATTCCCGTTTCCGTTGCCCGGCTTGGTGCACATCGCGAACCGGATCACACAGTCACGGCCGCTGACGCTGGACGAGCAGCTGGAGATCACGGTGTCGGCGCGCGATCTCCGCCCGCATCCGCAGGGCACGCAGGTCGACGTGGTGACGTCGGTTTCCGGTGTGTGGGAAGGGGTTTCGACCTACCTGCGGCGGACCGGATCCGGCTCTTCCGGGAGTGAGGAGCTGGAACGCCCTGCCGGGTCGGCGGTGTGGCGGGTGCCCGCGGACATCGGGCGGCGGTACGGGGCGGTGTCCGGCGACCGGAACCCGATCCACCTCTACCCGGTGAGCGCCCGGCTGTTCGGGTTCAAGCGGGCGATCGCGCACGGGATGTGGACGAAGGCGCGCTGCCTGGCCGCGCTGGAGGGCCGGCTGCCCGAGGCGGTGACCGTGGACGTCCGGTTCAAGAAGCCGCTGCTCATCCCCGGTCGGGTCGAGTTCTCCGCGGTGGAGAATGACGGCTGGGAGTTCGGCGTGTGGGGCAAGGGACCCCATTTGCTGGGTTCAGCCCAAGATCTGACGCCGTGACGGTGGGTGCCAGACGTTGCCCTCGACGAGGTCGCCGAAGCCCATCCAGACGAGGTTCATGAGGCGCGCGGCGACGACTCCCGCAGGCTCCTCGGGGTGATCGAGCCACCACTCCGCGAGCGACTCACCGGCCCCGACGAGCGCGGCGGCCAGCGACTCGGCTTCCAGCTTGGTCGCGGGTGCCTTCGTGGACTGGGTGAGCAGCGCGGCGACCAGCGAGACCGCGCGGCTGCGCATGTCCGTGAGTTCGACCGCGAACGGCCCGCCCTGGGTCGATGCCTGGCGGTGCAGCACGAGCCAGCTCGCCCGGTTCTCGCCGACGAACCCGAAGAACGCCCGCAGCCCGCTCCACAGCTGGACGTCGGGCTCCTGGTCGGGCTCGACGCCGGTCGCGATGGCTTCCATCATCCGCGTCGCCTCACGCCGGATGCAGGTGGCGAACAGCTCTTCCTTCGACCCGAGGTACGCGTAGAGCATGGGCTTGGAAATGCCCGCGACCTCGGAGATCTCGTCCATCGAGGCGGCGTGGAAGCCGAGCCGCGAGAACACGTCGACGGCGGCGTCCATGATCTGGCGCTCACGCACTGCGCGTGGCAAGCGCTTGGCTCGACCTTCTGTGCGCATCACACCCCCTCGGTTCGGAGGCACAAGATTATCCGATCGGGTTGCCGCCGTACC
>JAVXWK010000805.1:0-11782 GCA_032230575.1 Pseudonocardiales bacterium
CGCACACCTCACCACCCCTGCAAGGAGTCATCATGTCGATGCAACGACGCTCGTTCCTGAGGTTGAGCACGGCCGCGGCAGCGGCCGTGGGTGGCGCAACCCTGCTCGGCACCGGCCTTGCCGGTGCCGCACCCGCCTGGTCGCTGGGAACCGCGCCGACCACTCCGTTCGCCGTCGGTGTGCGCCAGTACAGCTGGACGCGCGGCAGCCGCCGGATCACCACCTACGTCTACTACCCCGCCACCGGCACCCCCGGCGGCAACCCGGTCACGAACGCACCGGTCGCGGCCGGTGTCTTCCCCATCTACAACTTCACCCACGGCCTCGGCAGCAGCCCGCAGAACTCCCTGTTCATCATCAAGGCATTGGCGTCCGCGGGCTTCGTCGTCCCCGCCCCGCACTTCAACCACAACTTCAGCGACGTCAACAACGGCAACACCTCCAAGGACGTCTCGCAGGTCCTCACCAACACCCTCGCCCTCAACGCCAGCGGTCCCCTGGCCGGGCACATCAACACGAGCATCGGCGTCGGCGTCTCCGGTCACTCGCTGGGCGGCATGGTCACCCACGGTCTGCTGACCTCCTGGCCCGACAGCCGCATCATCTCCGCCAACCCCCAGTCCTGCACCGACATGGGCAACCCGTCCAGCACGGTCTCCGCCAAGGTCCTGTTCGTCCACGGCGACCGCGACTCGACCACCTCGTACTCCTCCGCCCGCCAGGCCTACACCGAAATGAAGTGGCCCAAGGCCTTCCTCACCTTCATCGGCGGCAGCCACACCAGCTTCTGGAGCGACCAGCGCTTCCCACGCACCGTCGTCGACTGGGCCCGCTGGACCATGTACGGCGACACCGCCGCACGCGACCGCCTCCCCGCCGACGCCTCCGGAAGCAACACCAGGTGGGAAGCCCAGCTCGGCGAGACGCCCGGCGGCCCTGGCGTGTACACCCTGCTGGCCCAGCACAGCGGCAAAGCCGCAGAGGTCGACGGCGCCTCCACCGCCGCCGGCGCACGGCTCGTCCAGCGCACCGCCGGCAGCGGCACCAACCAGCAGTTCGAGTTCGTGGACGCCGGCGACGGCCACGTCCGCGTCAAGGCCCGCCACAGCGGCCTGTTCCTCCAGGCCACGGGCACCACGACCGGCTCGGACGTCGTCCAGCAGGCCGACAGCGCTGCCACGAGCCAGCAATGGCGCCTTGTCGAGCACGGCAACGACGTGGTCAGCCTCGTCAACCGGCAGTCCGGCCTCGCCATGGACGTATGGGAGCACTCCACCGCGGACGGCGCACGCATCGCCCAGTGGACCTACACCGGCAACGCCAACCAGCGTTTCGCTCGCCGCCGCGTCTGAGACCGCACCCGGTTGACACATGGCCCGCGCCCCGACATGGCGCGGGCCATTTTTTCCCACCACACAACGGATGGATCTGCCGAACCCTGACTCAGCTTCCTGCGGGGCGGCGATCAGCGCCTGCTCCGTGCACCGCGCAGAGCAGGCCGAAAGCCGGCCGAGAGCCGGCGCGGCCACCGCCCTGACGGCGTGAGGGCTGCGGTGCCGGCAGGTGACGCCGATCGTGCTGTGCTGCGCCGCCCGTGCCGCTCATCGTCAGCCCCGTCCCTGCCGGCGCAGTGCCGTCGAGCCTGGACACCAGTCCCGGCGCCGGAGCTGACAGTCCTGCCGGGCCAGTGCCCAAAGCTCGCCGGACGCCTGGGCTTCCAACAACTTTCTTGTGCGGGAACGCATATCTTGCCGCGTCTCGACCCGACACCGCACACGATCGAATTCGACGCCTTCCAGCACGGGTGCGGCTCTGCCGGGCCGGACGACCAGGCAGAGCCGCATTGTCCTCACGACGTCAGTTGGCGGACGCGGGGCCGCCCGAGATCCGCACGTCGTCGACGTGCACCGCCCCGCGCTCGGCCGCGTTCGCGTACCACGCGATCTTCCCGATCTCCGGCATCGAGGTGCGGAACGCGGCATCGGTCAGCACCCGCCGGCCGTCGATGTCCAGGTCGAAGCGTTGGTTCACCGTGTCCACGCTGAGCGTGATCCGATACCACTGGCCGGAGGCGTACGTACCGACCGCACGGCTCGTGCTCCCCTCGTACGCGTGGATCTGGCCGCGTGCGAGCGCGACGCTGACGGCCTGGCCGCCGCTGGAGTTGTACACGTAGGGCAGGCCGAACCAGCCCGCTTGCGTGTCGTCGCGCATCACCTGCGCCTCGATCGTGACCAAGCCCTGCAACGGGGTGCCGAAGATCCGGGCGAGGTTGGTCCCGTCCGTGCCGCCTCCGTCGGTCGTGCGGTTGAGCCGGACGCTCCTGTCGGTGGCGGAGGGAGTGTCCACCACGCCAACCTCGTTCCCGGTCGAGACGACCCGCCACCCGTTCGTGCCGTTGGCGAGCGGGCCGGTCGCAGCGCTGTCGAACGACTCCTCGAACGAGATGCCGGGCGCCGGTCCGCCGCGCTCGAACGCGCCGATGTCCGGTCGGCTCCCGCTCGGCACGGGCGTACCGGCGAAGTCTCGACCGCCGCTGCCGGTGACGGTGGCGCCGGCGTCGACGAACGCCGATCCGGCCTGGAGCGCGAAGTTCGCCGCCGTGTCGAGCCTTGGCCCGTTCTCGTCGCCGTAGGGCCCCCTGACTGCGGGATTCACGAACTTCGGATCACCGACGACACGCCTCGAGTCGGACGAGGGCCGGGTCGTGAGGTTCGACGAGTATCCGTTGTTGCTGTAGGTGAGGCTCGACTGCTGCAGGAACGAGGCGGACCGGCCGGACACGAACAGGTTGTTGGTCAGCGTGGCCCTGCCGGAGTTGTTGCCGCTCACCATGTTCGGCGCCTCGGTGCTGTAGAAGGTGTTGTTGTGGATGGTCGCCACCGTGCCTGCCTCTTGCCACATGTGGAGGTTCCACCGCTTGCTGCCGGTCACGACGTTGTATCGGATCACCGCACTGCCGAACTTGGGCGTGCCGCACCCGCAGAGCAGGATGCCGTCGCCGTTGTCGTGCAGGTAGTTGTACTGGAACAGCTGGTTTGTGGTGCCCACGTCGGGATCGAGGCCGTTCGCGTCGGCACTGCCCTGGGCGTGGTGGGTCCCCATGACCTCGTTGTGCTGGACGGTGACTCGGTCGGCGTAGTAGGTCTCGACACCGGACACGCCGACCCGATCGATCACGTTGCGTTCGACGAGCCCGTCCCGGACGTTGGTGAGGTAGACGCCGTTGCCGCCGAAGGCGGTGTTCGCCTGGGTGATGTAGTTGCCGCGAATCGTGACATCGGTGTGCGGCCTGAAGAGGACGTCGTCGGCCGTTCGGCGGGCGCCCCAGCCCGTTCGTACGGCTCCCGGCGCGTCACCGGTGTACTGCTTCACCGTGACGCCCGCGAACGAGGTGTTCTTGATCGTGGAGTTCTGCACGGTGATACCGGTGAGCACGGTCGGATTGCCGGGTGCCGTGATGTTGGGGACGGTGGTGGTGAAGACGATGCCGCCGGTGTTCTTGGAACGGTCCCAGCCGGTTTTCCAGGTGACACCGGGCGAGTTGTCCGCCGGGTCGCCGCCGATCCACTTGACCTCGCCCGTCACGTCGTGCACGTCGACCGAGTCGACCACGAAGTGGCGAAGGGTCCTGCCGTTGTCGCCGTGCACGCCGATGCCGCGGAAGTCGCCGAGGTTCGCACCGGGCGTCCCCGTCGCGGGCTTCGCGTTCGACACGTCGAGGTTGCGGATCTCCCAATGTTCCTGGTTGAACAGCCGCACCACGTCGCCGACGGCACCCTGGCCGACGAGCTTCGGCTTGGCGCCGTCTCCGTAGCGGTCGATGGCGATCGGGGCACCGTCCACACCGGACCCCTTCGGCCACAACTGCCCGGCCCAGCTGTCACCCGCGTGGAAGCGAATGGTGTCGCCGGGCTGGAAAGTCGTCGTGTTCACCTTGCCCAGCGTGCGCCAGGGCGCCTCGCTGCTGGTCCCGGCGTTGGTGTCGTTCCCGGCCGCGCTGACGTAGTACGTGGAGCTCGCGGCGTTGGCCGGCCCCGCTGGGACGAGTGCGATCGAGAGGAACACAGCGGCCAACGCGCATAACGCGGTGGCAAGCGCTCTCGTCGCGATTCGACGGTGGGTGATCACTGATGCCTCTTCTCCTCGTGGTGGTTGTGTTCGCTTCGAGCGGCAAACCTGGCTGACGGCTCAGGGGGCGGGCAGCGCACGTCCAGGGGAGGGCGCACCGGCGGGCGTGCGAGAAACCAGGGCAGCGATTGGAACCGGGCCAGGGGCAACGAGAACGGGGCGGCCTTGTCGCCAAGTCCGCTGTGCATCGTCGGTGCTGCCGGGCAACCGCTGGAACCGGGAATCAAGGGCATTCGACACCACGGGGTCCCAAGCCGGACGGAAGAAGTGGGCGCACCGCCGCAGTACCGGACAGCAGCCTCGTCCTCGGCGTCGCCACCACACGTCGCCGGCGACTCAGCGGACCTGGACCGCACACGGCGGCGAATGCTTCACCACCTCCCTCATTTGACCGCTCCCGCGGTGATGCCACGGGTGAGGGTGCGCTGGAAGATCAGGAAGAACGCGATGGCGGGAATCACGCCGAGCAGCGCCGAGGCGCTGGTCATCGTCGCGTCCATCAGCCGCTGGCCCTGCAGCACACCCAATGCGACCGGCACGGTCTGGGTGTCGTTGGAGATCAGCAGGACCAGCGGCAGGAAGAACTCGTTCCACGTCCAGATGAAGGAGAAGACGAACAGCACACCGAGGGTGGGTCTGCTGATCGGCACCACGATCCGGACCAGGGTCTGCCACTTGTTCGCGCCGTCGAGCCGGGCTGCCTCGAGCAGCTCGAGCGGAAACCCGGCGTACGTCGAGGACAACAGGTAGGTGCCGAACGCGGCCTGGATGATCGTGAAGATGATGATCACGCTGAGCCGCGTGTCGTACAGCCCGGTCTCCTTGGCCAGGAAGTACAACGGGTACACCATTGCCTCCTGCGGCAACGTGTTCGCCACGAGGAAGGCGATCAGGATCCACAGCCTGCCGCGGACCCGGCCGATGCCCAGTGCGTACGCGTTCAGCACCGACACGACGACCGCCAGCACCGCGACCGAACCGCTGATGACGAAGCTGTTCAACAGTTTCTGACCGAAATCGACCCGGTCCCAGAAGTCGATGATCCCCTGGAAGGTGATGTCGCTGGGCAACGCCAGCGGCCCGTCTGACGCGTACTGCGCCGGTGACTTCAGCGCGTTCAGGGCCACGATCGCGAACGGCGCCAGCATCACGACCGCGAGCACGATCAGCGACCAGAGGACGGCATGGCGTTTCACGTGCGCTCACCCCGGTTCTGCACTTTCAGGAACACCGTGGTGAGGACGAGGATCAGCACCGTGAGGACGGTCGCGATCGCCGCGCCGTAGCCGACCTGGGTCTTCTCGAAGAAGTTCTGGAACGAGAAGTAGGACGGGACGTTCGTCGCCCCGCCCGGACCACCCCTGGTCAGCACGTAGATCGGCCCGAACACCTTCAGCGCGGCGATCGTGCACGTCAGCAGCACCACGAAGACCTCGGGCCGGATCTGCGGCACGGTCACGTGCCAGAACCGGCCCCACCACGACGCACCGTCCAGTTCGGCGGCCTCGTACAGCGCCGGGTCGGCGCGCTGCAGGCCGGCCATGAAGATCACCACGGGATAGCCGAGCTGGATCCACAGCATCACACCCATCACGCTCCACAGCGCGATGTCCGGGTCGCCCAGCCAGTTCTGCCCCAGCGAGCCCAGCCCGACCGCACCGAGGAACTCGTTGAGCGCGCCCTGCGGCGCCAGGATCCAGCTCCACACGATCCCCGCCACCGCGATCGGCAGCACCTGTGGCAGGTAGACGCACGCCCGCAGCACGCTCGCCGCCCTGTCCCCGAACCTCTTGCCGATCACGTCGAACAACGCGGCCGCGATCACCAGCCCGGCGGCGGTCGGCAGGATCGCCATCGCCACCACGAGCGCCAGGTTGTGCTGGAACGACGACCAGAACGTGCTGTCGCCCAACAACCGCGTGTAGTTGTCCAGCCCAGTCCACTTGGGATCGCCGACGCCCTGCCACCGGGTGAAGCTGATGCCGATGTTCATCACGAACGGCACCAGGATCACCGCGACCAGCAGCAGTGCGCCGGGGATCAGGAACAGCAGATACGATCCGCGCTCCCGGATTGTCCTCGCGATCATTTGCCGACGTTCGCCAGGTTCTCCTGGTACGGCTTGGCAAGCTCGTCCAGCACCTGCTGCGGCGTGGCCGCGCCGGTGATCAGCTTCTGCACCGCGGAGACCTGCACGTCGTAGAAGCCGGGGGCGGGCCAGTCCGGGTAGAAGGCCAGGCGGTCCTGCGCGCTCAGGGTCTTGAAGTTCTCGGCGAGTTCCTCGATCTGCGGCGAGGCGGCGGGCGTTCCGCTGTCCGCGATGGGCACACCGCCCGCGTCCCTGAGCTTGTCCTGGATCTGCGGCGACATCGTGATCGCGATGAAGTCGTAGGCCAGGTCCTTGTTCTTCGAGCCCTGCGGCACCACCCACATGTTGCCCGCGGACCCGGCGGTCAGCCCCGGCCACAGGAACGACCCCCACTGGAAGTCCTTGATCCCGGCCGCGAGCCTGCCGTACCACCACGAGCCCGTGATCATGATCGGGTGCTTGCCCTGCATGAACGACACACCCATGTCCTCGGCCTTCACCCCGGTCGAGTCCTTGCTGATGTACCCCTTCTTCACCCAGTCTGCGAACGTCGTGGCGCCGTAGGTCCACGCCGCGTCGTGGAAGTCCACCGCGCCGGTGTACCGCTGGTACCGGTCCACCCAGTCCTTGTCCGCCTTCGACAGCGCGAGCTGGTACATGATCTGGTGCGCCGGGTACTCGGCGCCGCCGACCGCGAGCGGCGTGATGCCGGCCGCGACGAACTTGTCCATCGCGGCAGTCAGCTCGTCGAGCGTGGTGGGCACGGCGATGCCCTGCTTCGTGAACATGTCCTTGTTGTAGAAGGGCATCACGTACTCGGCGTAGTTCGGCACACCGAACCACTTGCCCGAGCCCATCACGCCTCGCTCGTCATAGCGGGCAGTGGTCTGGATGCCTGAACTCAGCTGCTTGTCCCAGCCGCGCTTGGTCACCTCGTCGGAGATGTCGGTCAGCAGTCCTTGCCTCGACAGCAAGCCCGCGGTGGCGTTGCCCTTGTTGTACTCCAGGACATCCGGCGCGTCCTTGGAGTTCAGCACCATCGGCGCCGTCTTCTGGATCTGCTCGAACCCCTTCTCCTCGAATTCCACCTTCACACCGGGGTGGGTCGCCTCGAACTGCCTGACCGCCTCGGCCCACGCCACCCCCATCGCGCTGTCCGGGCCTTCGTAGTGCCAGAGTTTCAGCGTCCTGGGCCCGTCGTCACTGGACCCCGAACCACACGCGGTCATCGCCAGCACGGCCGCCAGCGTGACCGCCAAAGCCCGCTTGGACAGCCCCCTCACCCCAGTCATCAACCCCTCCTCAGCATTACGAACAAAAGCTGTCGAATTCGAATCGAAACGCTTCGATTTTGCGCCGTTCCGCCGGACGGTAGCGATGATTCCGCCACAACGGAAGGTCTGCTTGATGATTTGGTCAGGTCCACACCGGCGTGGGAATGCCCTTCGGATCAGGTGAACGCGAATCGCGCCGTGTGGGTTGTTCCGTCGGTGAGGGTGAGCGTGAACTCGCGACTGCCGCCTGCCCAGGACCTGTCGGTCTTCCAGACGTAGCTGTACTCGTCGCGTGTCGGGTCGTAGCGGAGGTCGCCCTGGTTCTCTGCCGATGCCACGACATCACCGCCCGCGTTGCCGCCGAGCCCGAACCTGATCGGCACGGCGCTGCCCGCCTTCACCCTGTTGATCGCCGGCTGGTTCGCGACCGGCCCGCGGAAGCCGTCGAAGCGGTAGCCGATCCTGAACCAGTTGATGCCGAGGTCGAGCCACCCGGCCACCGCGCCGTGAGCGTTCGAGACGTCGGTGTCCGGGATGCCGGGCGAGATGCCGAACACGAAGTACAGGTCGTGGACGCCGGGAAGGGAGGTGATCGGCACGGTCGTCCGCCGCCAGCGGTAGAGCGGATTCCGGTAGTCGGCCACCGAGTTGAGATCGTGGTCTCCGGTGACCGTCACACTGCCGAGCACGGTCCCGTTGACCGGGTCGTCGGCCTTGACGGTGATCGTGGCCGGTTCGGTCGACACCTTCACATAGCGGAGAGTCAGGTCGGCTCTCGTGACACCACGGAAGTCGATCTTGCGGTAGACCGCCCAGTCGCCGTTGCGGATCCGGTTCAGCTGCAGTCCGACATCATCACCGTGGACGTTGTCCGCGCGGAGGTTCGCCGGGGCGCCGCTGGTGTTTCCGGAGGCGTCGAACAGCTGCGCCTCGTGCCGGGCGGTGAAGGCATTCTCGTCGGTCTGCCTCTGGATCACGACCCGAGTCGTGCAGGACAGGCCGTTGCCCGTGGTCGCCTTGACGTGGACGTCGCCGTTGCCGACGCCTGTCGCGCGGATCGTGCAGTTCCACGCCCGGTTGTTGTTGCCGGAGGTCTGCCCCTCGATGAAGCCGGCGGCCGATGCGGTGATCTCCGCGAGAGCCGTGGGGCAGCCTTCCTCGTCGGTCAGCTCGAAGGTGACGGGACGAGCCGCCGACGGGAACGGGTAGGTGACCGCCGACAGCAGCAGCGAGCCACGGTGCTGGTCGATCGCACCGAACCGGGAGAACTGGTTGGGCCCCCAGGAGATGTCACGCGGGCGCGAGTCGTGTCCGCTGCGAATGATGATCGCCTCGGGCTCGGTGCCCGCGGGTACGGTCTGGTTCTTGAGGGTGACCGTGAGCCCGGCGGCGGCCGTGCCGTTCGGGGTGACGTAGGTCGCGGTGACGCGGACGGTCCCGTCGCCGGTGCCGGTGGCGGTCAGCTGGCCGGAGCTGTTGATCGTCGCGAGCGTCGTCTGGCCGCCGCCGGGAGCGGTCACCGCCCAGGTCGGCGGACCGCTGACGACTCCGGTTCCACGCAGCGGTGCTTCCAGGAGGATGCTCGCGGACTGCTGCTCGATCGTGGCGGGGACACGGACGCGGGCGCGGCTCAGGGACGTCGCCGCACTGGAAGCGAAGAGGTTCGAGGTAATCGAGACGTCCGCGCTCGTCGCCGGTGCCACCGCTCCCAGACGAAGCCATTTGGCGATCACCCCGGGGTCGGGGAAGACGAGGTACAGGTCGGCGGTGCGACCGCTGAGCCTGGCCAGGTCGACACCGGCGTTGACGAAAGTCTGGGCACTGCCGGTGGGCGCGACGGTGATCGTCCCGATCTGCGTTCCGCCCTGGTCCGCGCTCGGCCCGCCGCTCCACACCGCGACGTTCGACGCCGAGGAGTTCGAGTTGGACGCGCGGACCGTGATTCCAGCCGGACGGCGTCCGACGCTGACGCCGGCGTACTTGACCCAAGATCCTGACGTCCTGACCAGGACGCCGTAAGTGTCGTCCTCGCTGACCGACGTCGGCACGACATCGGCCTGCAGCCCGGCCGGCGTCCGGCTGGTGAACGAGTAGTCGTCGAAGTCGCAGGCCGGCGTGGGGCGGCTCAGGTCGCGTGCCGGGATCGGATCACCGGTCACGGTCAGGGTGCGTGACAGCATCTGGTCCGCGTCGGCTGACGAGCGGCCGGCGCTGATCGTGTAGCTGCCGGGCTCCACGAAGAAGCGGCTCCGTGACACGTCCCAGATCGCGAGGTCGGACAGCTTGGCGACGATGGTGACGCGCTGGGACCGGCCTGGGGCGAGATGGATGCGTTGGAAGCCGATGAGTTGCTTTTTCGGGTGTTCGACGCGCGGCTCAGCCCTGGTGCGGTAACTGGCGTACACCTGCACGACCTCGTCGCTCGCCACCGTGCCGGTGTTCGTCACCGTGAGTCCCACCGAGACGTCCGGGTCGCGGGTGTTGCGCGACGAGGCCGGGCTCACGGTGAGGTTGCCGTAGCGGAACGACGTGTAGGTCAGTCCGTACCCGAAGGGGTAGAGGACATCGCCGTCGTGGTACTCGTAGGTGCGCTTGCCCTTGACGATGTCGTAGTCGGAGATCGTCGGCAGCGCGTCGAGGCCGGGGTACCAGGTCTGGTTGAGCCGGCCCGCTGGGGCGTGGTCGCCGAAGAGCACGTCGGCGACCGCCGAGCCGAGCTCCTGACCGGCATGGGTGGTGTAGACGATGCCCTTCACGTTCGGGTTCGAGGCAATGGCGCGCAGATCGAACGGGTAGCTGCCGACGACCACCACGACCGTGTTCGGGTTCACCGCGGCAACCGCGTCGACGAGCTGCTGCTGGTGAGGCGGCAACTTGATGTCCGGCGGGCTGGTCAGCCGGTCCTGCGTCTCACGCGAGGTCAGGTGTGGCTGGTCGCCGACGGCCACGACCGCCACCGGAGCCGAGGACGCCTTGGCTACCGCGTCGGCGATGCCGTCCTTGACGGTGACGAGCTGGAACTGCCGGTTGGGGCTGGATGCCGAGCCGTCGTGCCGCACCGCGTAGGGCTCACCGGCGTTCACGAACACGTTGGGGTTCGCTGTCGGGCTGACGATGCCGGAGCTCTTCGCGAAGCGCAGCGACACCGTGTTCCCTGCCTGGCCGACGATCCCGAGATTCTGGTCTGTCGTCCACTGCTGGCTGGAACGGTCGGGGCTCTGGTAGCCGGGCGGGTCGGCATCGGCCACGACCGTGTTGCCGGCGCCGCGGGCCGCGACGTAGCGATCGTGGGCGACCGAACGCAGCAGATGGTTGTTGTACCCGTAGTCGTAGTCGTAGAACTGACCCAGCGGATCGTCGGCGGAGGTGGCCGACCCGGTCAGGGACGCGTCCGCGGTGCCGCCCGCGGTCAGGAACTTGCCGTCGGGCGCGCCGGTGCCGTTGACGACCTGCAGGCCCACCACGTCGAGGCCGCGCGTGAAGGCGAGCGCGTTCGCGCCACCCTTCAGTTTCGCCGCGACCTCGTCCTTGATGTAGGTCGTGTACGGATAGCTGCCGGCGTAGAAGTCGGTGGAGTTCTCATCGGCGAGCGGGCCCACGAGTGCCAGCCGCGACAGCGACCTGTCCAGCGGCAGGATGTGGTCGGTGTTCTTCAGCAGCACGACTTGCTCCCGTGCGGCTGCTGCCGCGACGGCGCGGTGCGCCGGCGTGGTCAGGGCGTTGCGCTTGTTCAGCTGCTTGTACGGGTTGGCCGGCTCGGCGTCGAGGTCACCGGCGTGCAGGCGGACCATCAGGATGCCGTGGACCGCCCTGTCGATGTCCGCGCCGGTCAGCATGCCGCGGGCCAGCGCCTCGTAGATCGGGCGCCGCGTACTGGGCGTGTCGGTGTCGCTCGGCGTCATGACGGCGACGCCGTTCTTGATCGAGTCGGCCATCGCGGCGGCCTGCCCCACGTCGCTGTTGGGGTAGTAGCCGTTCGAGAAGGTCAGGTTGCCCGGTGACCCGGCGTCGGTGACGTTGAAGTAGGCGCAATTCCCGTAGCCCCCGGGAACCCAGTCCTCGTAGACGGTGGACATCATCTCGGGGAACACCATCGTGGGCTTGCCGTTGACGAGGTTGTAGGAGGTCATCATCCCGTTCGCGGCGCCTGATTCGATCCCCCTCCGGAAGACGCGCAAGTAGTACTCGTGCAGGTTGCGCGGCGTCGCGTTGGCTGAGTACGACGTGCGCGATGCCTCCTGCCCGTAGGCCGCGATGTGCTTGAGCGTCGGGATGCTCTGGTAGTAGA
>JAVXWK010000291.1:0-3701 GCA_032230575.1 Pseudonocardiales bacterium
GACTTCCGGCGCGCGCTGACCGAGCGGTTCGGAGCCGGCCTCCCGGTGTTCGCCACTCGCGGCGAGGTCGATCTCAGCATCGCCTCCGACGGTTCACACGCGGTGACGACCGTCTCCAGCGCCACCCACTGGCGGCGGTTCGGCGACGACACCGAGCCGGTGACGACGGATCGCGGAGAGTCGCCTCGCCTAGACCGTGAGCACGGTTCGGAGGTGTCGCGCAGTCCGGAGCATGAGCCGGAGTCGTCGCGTGGGCTGGAGCCTGAGTCGGCGGCGGAGCACCGGCAGGAGGCTGGACCGTCTGCCGAGCCGTCACCGGTGGACGCACGGCAGCCTGGCGACGCCGACCTGGACCAGGTGCGGCGTGACGAAGAGTCGCCGATGTCGGACGAACCCGGCTTCGACCCCACTCGCGCGGAGCCAGGCGAGTCGTCCAGGTCGCGAGCGGAGCGCGATGTGCCGGTGGCCGAGCGCGGTCCCGAGGTGCGGCAGAGCCGCCGGTCGCGGCTGATCCGGCCCGTCGCCGACTTCCTCGGTCGCGGCCCGGTGGTGTTGAGCGGGCTCGACGCCGCGGGGGAGACGCGGTCGTTCCGGCGCGGCGATGTCGTGCGGCAACCGTTGCTACTGGACGGCCAGACGATCGGTGTGACGTTCCGTTCCGGCGACGGACCGGTCGAGGTACCGGTGTCCGCGGAGCGGGGACACGTGTTCCACGTCGACGTGGACGGCGGGGCGGACGGGTTCCGGCTGCGGTTGCGCGACGGCGGCGAGGTGTCGGTGGACAGCTCGACGCTCGCGCGGATCGTGACGAAGTCCGAGCCGCTGCGGTCGCTCACCGGACAGGGCGCGCTCGCCGCGATCGCGCTGCCGGGGACGCGTGCCGACGGTGTGGCTCAGGACTTCCGGCAGGCGCTGACGACGTTCGGGCGGCAGGAGCCGGTCGTGGCACCGGACGGGGCGAGCCACTGGCGTGCGTTCACGCCCGACACCGCGGTTCTGGTGCACACGGCGGACAACGGCCGGGTGCGACTGTCCACAGCGGACCACGTCCAGGGCGTTCGGCTGACGGGAACCGTCAGCCGGACGGGAGAGCAGCGCTCGTTCGGTCCCGAGGACGTGCTGGTCGGCGAAGTCCGGCGAGACGGGCGCCTGCTCGGCCTCTCCTTCGCGATGGGTGTGGACAGGTCGACGTTCCCGATGTGGGCGAATCCGGACCACCCCGGTCAGCAGATCACCCACACCGCGCAGGGTGGACCGGTGAAGTGGGTGGTCGACCAGCTCCTCGGCAGGGACAACAAGCCCTACCCGGTGCCGTGGCCCGACAATCCCTTCTACATCGCCGCTCACGCGTCACCGCGGTCGTTCCAGGTCTACCTGGCCGACGGGACGGTCATGTCGGTGGACGGCACGCAGTACGGCCGGCTGGTGGGATCCGTCGCGGCGTTCCGGTCAGCGCTCGGTCCGGACGAGCGCCGCGCGATCGTTCTCATCTCCTGCTCGCCGGCGAACACCGTCGAGCCTGGCGGGGCAGCCCACGACTTCCAGCGCACGCTCGCCGCGGAATTCGGGTACCGGCAGCCGGTCGTCGGCGCGACGCAGCTGGTCATGACGTCGTACCTGCCCAGCCTCGGTGCGCTGGCGCGGGGCCGGTTCCAGGCGAGTCCTACCTCGACCCTCGCCAACGGCGGGGTGTGGCGGACGCTGGCATCGGGTCCGTCCGCGTTGCTGGGTACGGGGCCGGAAGGGCGGACGCACTACGTCGAGCCTGCTGAGGTCCGCTCCTCTCCGCTGGTGCAGGACGGGCAGACGGTGGGTGCGTCGTTCGAGCGGCAGCCAGCTGCGCTGCCGCCACTGGGTGGCCCGGACGCTCCGTGGCCGAGTCGTGCGTTCCACGTGACGGCGTCGCTGGTCGACGGTGAGTTCTCGGTGCGGATGGGCGATGGCCGGCCGGTGCTGATGGACGGGCGGTCGTTCGCGAAGGTGGTCGCCGACTCGGAGGCGTTGCGGGCGGCGCTGGACGGGCACCGGGCCCAGGCGCTGGTGTTGCACGTGGGCGAGCCGCGGTGGCAGCAGATGCCCGATGACGCGGACGTCACCCATCTGTCGGCGTTGTTCGAGCACGAGCGGAAGGCACGCGGGGAGGCGCTGGACGCGTTCCGGCAGGCGATCTCCCGCACCTTCGGGTACGAGCGCCCGGTGTTCACCCCCGAGCAGGCCGGTGGGTGGCGCCAGGATTCGGTCCGCAACGTGCTCACGGCCGT
Organism: Pseudonocardiales bacterium; assembly: GCA_032230575.1. GTDB lineage: Bacteria > Actinomycetota > Actinomycetes > Mycobacteriales > Pseudonocardiaceae > Lentzea. Next base: position 2,262 of record JAVXWK010000291.1, read on the forward strand.
GGACGACGCCGGTGGACGGCATCTCGTGCTGCCGTCGGATCTGCGTGTGGCCGAGGTGACCGACGGCGAGAACCTCGTCGGGCTGTCCTACGCGCCCGCGACGCCGCCGGATCCGGCGCGGTTGCCGCATGACTCGTTCGCGGTCCACTTCACCCAGGACGGCGACGCGCGGGTGCGGGCGACGCTGCTCGACGGCACCGAGATCACCCTGAACACCGATGACTTCGTCCGCGTGCTCACCAAGGCGAAGCCGCTGCGCGACGCGCTGCCGGGAGCCGGGCTGCTGGTCGTCTCCGGCGGTGACGACGTCGCGAATGCCCTGCACGACAAGCTGGAGGAGCGAGGCTGGAACACGCCCGCCATGCTCGTCCACAGCGACGGGGTGCACCGCCTCGTCGACGCGGATGGCCGGCTGCTCGGCACCACTCTTGACGGCAGGCCGCGTCCGTTCCGCATCGACGACGTCGTGCTCAACCCGCTCGTGGACGGTGAGCGGACGATCGGTGTGTCGGTGCGCGGCGGTGACGATCTGGTGGTGGCCCAGCGGCTGGCGGACGAGGCGCCGCGGTCGGCCGAGTCGTTCGTCGTCGTGGCGGACTCCGTGCCGTCGCGGCCGGGCACCTTCCCCGTGTCGTTGAGCAGCGGAGCGCAGATCGTGCTGGACGCGCCGACGCTGGCCAGGGTCGTGGCGCAGTCGGAGGCGATGGTCGACGCGCTGGGCGGAGGACGTGAGCCGGACGGGTTCGTTCTCGCCGCCGCGAGGGCGGCGCTGCCCGGCGGTGGTGCGGAGCAGTTCCAGCGGGTGCTGGCCGATGAGTTCGGCTACCCGCAGCCCCTCTCGGCTCCGTTCGGGGACGTGGACCTGGGCCGGGCTGGTGACTGGCGCACCTTCACCAGCGACACGGCGCCGCGGTTCGTGGGTGCGGATCACTTCGGGGTGCGGCGTGTGTTCGATCCCGATGACGTGATGACCAGCAGGCTGACCAGGGACGGCCTGGTCGTCGGCATGTCGTTCCGGCGTGGTGAGCAGCTGCGAGAGGCGCTGGACTGGGCCGAGAGAGCGGACGCGCACACGGTGACGCACCTGCTCGACCCGGAGCTGTTCGACCTCGACGAGGCTGTCGAGACCGGCGAGCTGCGCACGGAGCCTTCCCCGTGGCCGCAGAACAGCTTCTTCGTCGACACCGCCGCGGCCAACGAGCGCGTGCCGGTCATCCTCGAGGACGGCACGGTGCTGCGCACCACCGCGCCGACATTCGCGGCACTGGTCATGCAGTCGCTCGAACTGGAGATGGCCGACGGGTCCGGTGTCGGCGGGTTCGTGCTGCTGTCGTCGTCGGCGGCCGGAGGCGGTGTCGCGCGCGACTTCCAGCAGGCACTGGCCGAGCGGTTCGGGCGCACCGAACCCGTCTTCGCGCCCACCGACTTCGTGGAACTGCT
>JAVXWK010000324.1:0-9144 GCA_032230575.1 Pseudonocardiales bacterium
GGGCGGCGACGACGCACAGCCCGGGATGGCGGTCCAGCACGCCGGAGAAGATGAGGTGGGAGAGCGCGACGGCGTTCTCGGTGGGCTGGCCGACGGTGTTGGACAGGTACCAGCGGTCGAGGCGTTCGTCGAGCGTGCAGCCGAAGGGGTGCAGGAAGAGGATCGCCCCGGTCTCCTCCGCACGTCGCCAGAACGGTTCGTAGGCGGGGTCCGACAGCTCGCGCCCCGGCGCGTGGCTGGAGATCTCGACACCGCGCAGGCCCAGGCTGAGGGCGTGGTCGAGGGCTTCGACGGCGTGGTTCGGGTGCTGGAGCGGGACGAGGCCGAGGCCGTGCAGACGTTGCGGGGCTTGGGAGACGTGCTCGGCGGTGCCGGTGTTGGCCTCTTCCCAGACCGTGCGGGCCAGCGTCTCCTCGGCCCAGTAGTGGTAGTGCGAGGGGGAGGGCGAGACCAGTTGGACGTCGATCCCGGCGGCGTCCATCGCGGCGAGCCGCGCCTTGACGTCGGTCAGTTTCGGGATGCGGTCGCGCAACATCGGCCCGCTGACGGACATGGCCTCGGGGCCGTTGCGGCGGGCGTCGAGAGCACGGGCGGCGGCCAGGGCGGGGTGTCCTGCGACGGCGTCCTCGATGCGCGGGAGCAGGACGTGCGCGTGCACGTCGATCGTGGGCGCGCTGCTCAGCGGACGCACGGCGTTCACGGGGTTTCCTTGATGACGGACATCGTGCGGGACATCAGACCGGCCATGTCGACGTTCCGGTTGCCGTCCAGCTGCCACTGACCGAGTTGCACCGAGGCTTCGACCACCGTGCGGACACGGTCGATCCGGCGTTCGTAGAAGCCGGTCAGCAGGGTGTCCAGGGAGCTCCAGTCCTGTTGGCCGCTCAGCATTTCGGCGAGCACGGAGGCGTCTTCCAGCGACATGGCCGCGCCCTGGGCGAGGGTGGGGGGACAGGAGTGGGCGGCGTCGCCGATCAGGACGACCCGGCCGCGGTGCCAGGCGCCCTCCACGAGCAGCCGGGTGAACCGCGTGTAGTTGACCTCGGCCGGGTCGGTGATGCTCGCGGCGATCTCCGGCCACACGCCGCCGTACCCCGCGGCCAGCCGGCGCATCTCCTCCGCGTGGGAGGCAGGGTCGATGGCGGTGCGGTCGCGGTTGGCCTCCACGAGGTAGGCGTAGATGGTGTCCTGGCTGGTGGGGCAGTAACCGGCGATGTAGCAGGCGCCGCCGTAGATCAGGTCGGAGCGCTCCACGCTCTCGGGGCGGTGCGTGGGAGCACGCCAGATGGCCATGCCGGTCGGCTCGGGCTGGTCGCTGATGCCGATCATGGCGCGGGTGGCGGAGTTGACGCCGTCGGCGGCGATGACGAGGTCGTAGCGCCCCTCGGCGCCGTCGCTGAAGCGGACGGTGACGCCGGTTCCGTCCTGGGTCAGCTCGTTCGCGGTGGTGCCGAGGCGGACACGCGCGCCGCTGGCGCGGACGGCCTCGCACAGGATCTCCTGAAGCTGTGCCCGCTGCATGCCCGCGATCGCGGGCAGGTCCTCGCCACCCGTGCGGATGCCCTGCTGGACGTGGAACACCGTCCCGTCGGGCGCGGCCAGGCCCACGGAGTCGAAGGCGAAGCCGGTCTTCTGGACCTCGTCCCACACGCCCAGTTCGCGCAGGACGCGCAGCGCGTTGCCCTGCAGGGTGATGCCGGAGCCGAGGACGTTCCAGTCAGGTCGTGCCTCGATCAGGTCCACGGTGATGCCTGCCCGCCGTAGCAGCACGGTCACGGCGTTGCCGGAGGCGCCACCGCCGATGACGAGGACGGTGCGGGGACGGGGATCTGTCATGGGGTCTCCCGGTGAGGGCCGCGCAACGTCGGCGGCGGTTGCACGGCGTTACTTGACGGCGATGGGATTCACCGGCGAGCCGACGGCTCCGGTGATGGGCAGGGGAGCGGCGGTGAGCCAGAACTCGTAGCGGCCATCGGCCGCGCAGTGTGCGGCGAGGGCGTCGAGGTCCCACATCTCGCCGATGAGCAGGCCCGTGTTGGGGATGGCGACCTGGTGCAGCGGCTGGAAGGCGTTGTCGAACTCGTTGGGCCGCACCTCGAACCCCCACGTGTCGGTGGCGATCGCGGCGATCTCGCTGCGGTGCAGCCACCCGGCGGTGGTGAACGACAAGCCGGGGGACGGACCGCCCGCGTACTCACCCCAGCCCTCGCGCTTGGCGCGGGTCAGCCGGCCCGTGCGTACGACCACGATGTCCCCGCGGCCGACAGTGACGCCGTGCGACTCGGCGGTCGCGGTCAGGTGCTCTTCGGTGATGGCGAAGCCGTCTGGCAGTTCGCCGTCCTGGCCGGCGACCAGGCCCACGTCGAGGAGGACGCCCCGCCCGGCGACGTGCGGCGCCATGTGCTCGATGCCGGTGACGAGGTCACCGTCGGAGGTGACGACCTTCTCCGCGGGACGGCCGTTCCACGCCTTGCCGTGGTCGAAGATGTGCCCGAGGCCGTCCCACTGGGTGGAGCACTGCAAGGGCATGGCGATCACGTCGTCGGCGCCGCCGAACCCGTGCCCGAAACCCTGGTGGTCCAGAACGGCGTCGGTGCCGGTGGCGAGCATGGTGTGCACCGGGTTCGTGCGTTTGCGCCAGCCCTTCTGCGGGCCGTCCATGTCGAAGCGCTGGGAGAGCGAGAAGCTGATGCCGTCGCGAATCAGGGCTGCTCCCTCGCGGCGCTTGGCCTCGTCGAGGAAGTTGAGCGTGCCGAGCACGTCGTCCTCGCCCCAGCGGCCCCAGTTCGAGCACGCCTTGGCCGCCTCGGCGATCGCCGCCTCGGGATCCGTGCGGTCGTGGTGGCCGGCGTTCATCGGGCCTCCTGCGCGACACAGCGGGTGCGCTGGGCACCGAGGCCGGTGATCGAGCCGTCCATCACGTCGCCGTCGCGCAGCAGCCGGCCCCAGTGGATGCCGTTTCCTGCCGGGCTGCCGGTCAGAACCAGGTCGCCGGGGAGCAGCCGGGCGGTCTGGGAGATGTACGAGACCAGCCGTGCCACGCCGAAGATCATGTCCTTTGTGGACTCGTCCTGCATGGCCTTCCCGTTGAGCTTGAGGGTGATCTGCAGGTCTGACAGGTCGGCGACGGAGCCTGCCGGGACGATCCAGGGGCCCAGTGGAGTGAAACCGGGAGCGTTCTTGCAGCGCAGCCAGTCAGTGCCGATGGGGGGCATGTCCCGGCGGAAGACGGTTGCCCGGTCGGTGAGGTCGTTGGCGATGGTGTACCCCGCGACGTGGTCGAGGGCCTCCTCCACGGTGACCCGGTAGGCGGGGCGGGAAATCACCGCCGCCAGTTCCAGCTCCCAGTCGGGCTTCTCGGCCCACGCGGGGAGCACCACGTCGTCGTAGGGACCGCTGATCGCGGTCGGCAGGCCGACGAAGACGTACGGGAGGTCCTCGGCGGCCCGCTTGTCCATGACCGCCGCGACCTCGGTGCGGGCCTCCTCGGCGGTGCGCGGGTCGTCCGGGGCGCGGTGCGCGACCGCCAGGTCGATCACGTGCTGCCGGTAGTTGGCGCCCGACTGAAAGATCTGCCGGGGCTCGAGGGGTGAGTGCACAGTCAGGTCCGCCGGCGGCCGCCAGTCACCCGCCGGGTCCTCCGCGAGTGTGCGCAGGAGTGGCAGCCGTTCGTCCCAGCGCTCCAGGAGTGTCAGCGTGGTCAGCGTGGGTTCGCCCAGTGCCGCGCGCAGGTCGAGGACTCGGCCGTCCGGTACCACCAGACCGGGGAACGTGGCCCCGCCCTGAGCCGAGAAGGTGCCGATGGCGAACGGGCCGGAGAAGGGGACTGACGCGGCTGTGGATGTCACGGAGATGTCCTCCCGGTTGAGATGTCACCAATCTGGTCCGCAAGGTGTGATCTGGCAAATTGATTCCTTGGATGGTATGAATCCATCACACAAATACTCATACGTCCGACTCCGCACCGGGGTGCTTTGTGAATCTGGCGAGCCTGGACCTCAACCTCGTCGTCGCCCTGCGCGCTCTGCTGGAGGAGCGCAACGTCACCAAGGCGGGGCGGCGCATCGGGCTCAGCCAGCCCGCCACCAGCGCTGCCCTGGCCCGGCTGCGACACCATTTCGACGACGACCTGCTCGTCAGGGTCGGCGGACGCTACGAACTGACCACCCTCGGCCTGGCTCTCCTCGGTCGCACCGGTGCCGCCTGCGACCTGCTGGAGCGTGTCTTCACCAGTCAGGCGGACTTCGACCCCGCCCGCGAGGAACACGAGTTCACCCTGGTCGCCTCCGACTACGCGGTGGCCGTCTTCGGCACCGAACTCGCCCGCGCGATCCATGCCGAGGCACCAGGTATCCGGCTCCGGTTCAAACAGGCGTCGACAGAAATCATCGAGGACACCACGACGTTGCTGAGCAGCGTCGACGGGTTGCTGATGCCACACGGCATCATTCGCGGCTTCCCCGCGGTCGATCTCTACCGGGACAGCTGGGTCTACCTCGTCGCCGACGACAACCCCGAGGTCGGCGAGCAGCTCACCCTCGAGGACCTGGCCCGGCTACCGTGGGTGACGTACCAGCGCACCTACGACGCGCCCGCCGCTCGCCAGATCGGCATGCTCGGCATCGAGCCGCGCGTGGAGGTCTCCGTCGACAGCTTCGGGCTGATGCCTCAGCTGGTCGCGGGTACCCGCCGAGTCGCCCTCATCCAGCGACGTCTCGCCGAGCAGCTGGGCGGGCTCGTCCCGGTCCGCGTCGTGGAACCGCCCTACGACGCCGTGCCACTCCAGGAAGCGCTGTGGTGGCATCCGGTGCACACGCACGACGCGGCGCACATCTGGCTGCGTGAGACGGCTGCCAGGGTCGGCGAGGCCGTCAAGGACGATCGGTCCACGGTCTCCAGCCCGCTGATTTGACGGCTCGACGGGAAGACGCGCGGGGCGTCGACGGGTGCTGTCCCGCAGGACGACGTTCGTGGAGATGGGTAGGACCCGCGAGACGTCGTCGTTGGTGAGTGCGAGTTCCGTCGCGCAGAGGCCGACCTTTCGCAGAGGTGCGGTCACGGAGGTCAGCGCCGGGACGACTTTCACCGCTGGGCCGATGTCGCCGAAGCCGCCATGACGTCGTTGACGGCCACGACGGGCCTGCGCACCCGACGGAGTTGATGTCGCTGTCCAGTGTGGAGGGTGCGTCGATCTCGTCGCACGCCTTGCCCGCGACGATCGCGGTGTCCTGTTGGAACGGCGTTCGTGCCGATTCGCAACGCGGGTCCAGTGGGCGACGGCGTCCGGGAACGGACCAGCTCCGCCTTCACTCCCGGTGAACAGAGGACGCGTCCGGTTGGCTCTGGCCACTCGTGTGCCAGGCACCACAAGGAGGTTCCTCGGGATCGCGTAGATGGCGGTCGGACGTTGGCGAGAGAAGAGGTGGACCGTGCGGGTCCACCCCTTCTGGCTCGAGGAGCCCGACCGGGGGCGCGGGTCGGCCTCTCCCCGGCGTGACACTCCCGGCCGCTTGACGGTCTCCTCCGGGCCTCCTACCGTTCCTCCGGTAAGCGCTTTCCGCCTTGTGTCGCAACGCCTTCGTCTCTAACCGTGCAGGAGGATCGAATCCGTGTCGAACAGGGAAACGAACGGTTGGACGCGCAGGTCGTTGTTGCGCGGTATGGCGGTCGCCGGGGTTGCCCCGTTGCTGCCGGGAGTCGCGGCGGCGGCGCCCAGTCAATTCGGGCTTGCCGGGGACGGGTTCACTCTCGTTCGGGACGGCGTCGCGGTGGACCTGTTCGTGGACCAGGCGGACGATCCCGCCGTGGCCCGTGCCGCTGGTGATCTGGCCACCGATCTGGAACGGGTCAGCGGTGTGCGGCCACGCATGCGCCGCGCCACGTCCGGTTTGTCCGGGACCGTGGTGCTGGTCGGCACCATCGGTGCCAGCCCGGTCATCGACCGCCTGATCGCACAGGGCCGGCTGGACACCGCAGAGGTGGCGGGCCGGTGGGAGGCGTCGGTGACGCAGGTGGTGGAGAACCCACTGCCCGGCGTGTCTCAGGCGCTGGTCGTCGCGGGCAGCGACAGGCGTGGCGCGGTGTACGGCATCTACGACACCTCGGAGCGGATCGGTGTGTCGCCGTGGTACTGGTGGGCTGATGTGCCGGTGGAACGCCGCACAACGGTGCGGGTCGAGGCAGGGACGATCAAGCGTTGTGAACCGTCGGTGCGCTACCGGGGCATTTTCATCAACGACGAGCGGAACCTGACCACGTGGTCGAACCGGACGCAGGAGCGGGACAAGAACATCGGCCCGGAGACCTACAAGAAGATCTTCGAGCTGCTCCTCAGGTTGAAGGCCAACTACCTGTGGCCCGCCATGCACCCGTACACCGACCACTTCAACAAGTATCCCGAGAACGCCGGGCTCGCCGACGAATACGGGATCGTGGTCGGTTCCAGCCACCCAGAGGCGTTGCTGCGCAACGGTGTTCACGAGTGGCAACCGTGGGCCGAGACGCACCGAAATCCCAACGGGAGCCTGCCGGAGTACGACTACACGGTGAACCCCGGCGTGATCGCCGAGTACTGGCGGGCGCGGGTGCGGCAGAACGCCGCCTACGAGAGCTGCTGGACGATCGGCATGCGCGGTCTGCACGACTCCGGCTTCCAGACCCGCTACGCGACGACGGTGCCGGAGAAGGTCGCGGTGATGAACAGGATCATCACCGATCAGCGCCGCATCCTGGCCGAAGAGGTCGGCGCCGCCACCGGCCCACAGATCTTCATCCCCTACAAGGAGGTTCTGGACCTCTACAACGCGGGCGTGCAGGTGCCCGAGGACATCACCCTGGTCTGGCCGGACGACAACCACGGCAACATGCGGCAGATGCCCACCAGCGCGGAGCAGCGGCGCCCAGGCGGCAACGGGCTCTACTACCACATCTCGTACTGGGGTACCCCGAAGAGCTACCTGTGGCTGGACACCACCCAGATCAGCAAGCTCTGGCAGGAGCTGCGCCGCGCCTACGAGCACCGCGTCGACCGCCTGTGGGTCATCAACGTCGGCGACATCAAGTCGCAGGAGGCCGGACTCTCCTTCTGCATGGACCTCGCCTGGAACATCCACCGCTGGGGCCCCGACAACATCGAGGACTTCCTCGTCGAGTGGACCGGCCAGCAGTTCGGGCGACAGCACGGCAGCGAGATCGCCGCCATCCGCACGGAGTTCTACCGCCTCGCCGCCGAACGCCGTCCGGAGTTCGTCGACCGCGGCTCGATCTCCCTGGTCCACCACGGTGACGAGGCTGGTGGGCGGATTGCCGCCTACCGGGACCTGCTGGAACGGACACGGGCGTTGGGCCGCAAGCTCCCCACGGTCTACCAGAACGCCTTCTACGAGCTGGTCGAGTACCCGGTGCACGGCGCGTACCTGATGAACCTCAAGTACTACTGGGCTGACTGCAACGCCCTGGCGTCACGCCAGGGCCGCGGAGCGGGGGTGAACCGGTACGCGGACCTGTGCGAGGCCGCCCACGCGGAGGAGGAGGCGCTCACCCGCCGCTACAACACCGAGATCGCCGGCGGTAAGTGGAACGGTGTTGTCAATCCCTATCCCTCCGACATCCCTCAGGCGCCGGGCCGCCCGACCGTGGTCCGGGTGACGCCGCAGAACACCTCGGGGCTGGGCGTGGCCGCCGAGGGCAACGAGACCGGGGCCGCGGGGCCGCTGTCCTTCTCCTCCTATCCGCGCGACCGCCGTTTCGTGGACGTCTACAACACCGGATTCCGCTCCTTCACCTGGCGCGCCTCGACAAGTCACCCGTGGGTGCAGGTGAGCTCGACCTCCGGCACCGTCACCGACCAGGTTCGCGTGTGGGTTTCGATCGACTGGGCGCGGGCGCCCCGGGGCAGGCGCGAGGCGACGGTGACGTTCACCGGCGCAGGGAAGAGCCTGTCCGTGCCGGTGCGCGTCCACAATGACGGCGAGCAGGCACGGAGGAACGCCACGGGGTTCGTCGAGGCCCACGGCTACGTCTCGATCGACGCGGCGCACTTCCACCGCCGCGTGCCGCGAAGCGGCGCTGACTGGCGTGTCGTGCGCGGACTCGGCAGGCGGCAGGCCGCAGTGGAGGCCGTGCCCTCGACCGCAGCACCCATCACCGATAACGTGACGACCCGGTCGCCGGAGCTGTCCTACCGAATCCAGTTCACCGGCACCGGCACCTTCCCGGTGACGGTGTTCCGCCTGCCGTCACTGGACGCGCGCGGGAACCGTCGGCTCGCCATCGCCCTCGACAACGGTCCCGCCGTGATGCTGACAGGTCAGGCCATCGCCACGGGCAGGTGGGACGACCTCTGGGCGCGCAACGTCACCGAGGGCGTGGAGAAGCTCACCGGCTCGCTGACCGTCACCACGCCCGGCGAGCACGTGCTGCGCCTGCTGATGGTGGACCCTGCCATGGTCGTGGACCAGATCGTGGTGAACACGGGAGGCTTGCCAGCCACCTACCTCGCCCCACCGGAGAGCTACCACCCCGGTGCGGCGGACCGCGAAGTCCGCTAGGCGCGGAATGGACTCCGCCATGATCGGTACGGAATCGAGCGGCTGCTACAAGGACCCGGATCGGCTCGACACCGATGATGACGTGGACGGCTTCCTCAACGTCTGACAGGAAAACCAGTGTCTCTCAAGCAACTCGCGCTCCTCACGGCCGCGTTGAACGTGGCCGCGCTCGCCCCTGTGCTGATGACGCGACCGGTGCGGAGGCTGTTCACCGGCAGCAGGTTCACCGGGCCGCGCTGCACGTCCACAGCAAGGACGTGGACCTGCCGGCCGTGATCCGGACACTCGGTCGCAGCGCGAACGTGCCGGTGATCGACCTGACCGTTGCCGCTCGCCGCCCAACTGCGCTGAACCCGGCCGTCAGTCAGTCCACAACAGACGAATTCGCGGTCACCTCGTGTACTTGTGCGAAGGGAACCCCATGCACGCCGGCCGACGGCGAACCCGCCGGCCGGGCGAGTGGTCGGCCTCAGCTCGTGGACCGACTTCGACAGCTTCACCTACCGCCGTCCGGGAGTCTGAAGTGGACGGTGCGGTGACTCGTGCGGCCGCCACACCGTCCTCGGCGCAGCAGGACCACCCAGCAGTGGCGGAT
>JAVXWK010000328.1:0-8752 GCA_032230575.1 Pseudonocardiales bacterium
TCTCTCGCTGATGGACCTCGACGAGGCGTCCTTCTGACAGCGGCTCGCTGGGCTGCTCAGTCCGCGACCCAGTAGGGATCGCGGCCGAGCAGGCCCAGCAGCCGGTCCGAGACCGGCGCTTCCGCCGACACCTCGACAACCGGGCCGAAGACGACGATGCCCGGACCGAACGCGCCGGGCGTGCGGAAGCGTTCCATCAGGTCTGCTGGCACGGACCGAGTGGTCGCCCAGAGCCTTTCCACGTCGGCCTCCGGGATCGTCTCGTCCTGGCCGGTGGCGCGGGCGAGGTCCCAGCCGTGCAGCACCAGGTCGTCGCTCACGACCTGGTCCACGTGGTCCTCGAGCATCATCGGGCCCATCGGCGTCGAGACCTCCGTCGTCGCACGGTCCGAGTCCAGTGCCTCCTGCACCTGGCGACGGGCCTCGCGGAAGTCCGTCAGCGGGTCATCAGACCGTGGGATCGGGGCGCCGAGCATCACGCCGTGCATCTCGATGACGTGGTCCACGACCTCAAGCGCGGTCCATCGAGCGCACGGCGAGGGGTTGTCCCACTGGTCCGCACGCACGGCCGCGACTTTGGTTTCGAACGCTTCGGCACGAGCCCGGTACCGGTCCGCGATCATGACCCTCACTCCTCGACGGCGCCGCCGATCTTGCGCAGATGCTCGCGGAACGTCAGCCCGCTCGCCAGGTAGTCGCCGAACTTCAGCTGGCCGCGCAGGGACTCACCCTGCCTGACCCGTTCGGCCTGCGCGCGCTCAACGTCGCGAATCCCGGCGGCCTTGGCCAGCACGACCGGGACATCGGAGGCCGGCACGAACAGCACGCCGTCGTCGTCACCGAACACCACGTCGTCGGAGGTGACGGTCCACTGGTCGACCTCCGCCGTCGAGAGAGCTTCCGGCGCACGGTCCCGCAGGCTGAGTGGCCCGGTCGGGTTGGTGCCGAGGCTGAACACCGGCAGCCCGATCGCGCGGATGTCCTGGGTGTCGCGGTGCAGGCCCCAGATCACCACCCCGGCGAGCCCCGCGGCCTGCGCTTCGAGCACGATCAGATCGCCGACGCACGCCTCGTCGACCCGGCCGTCGTTGTCGACGACCAGCACGTCGCCTGGCTGCGACCGTTCGATGGCCTCCAGGAAGATGTCGACGCTGCCCGCGTGCCGAGCCGGCAGGACGCGGCCGGCGGTCTTGGTGCCGGGGATGACCGGCGTGAGGGTGGCCGTGCGGACCGGGATGTCCGCCCGGATGCAGGCGTCGGCGAGATGCGCGGTGGTGAGATCCAGAGTGGCGAGATCCATGCCGCACAGTCTTACGCGGACACCCGTTCCTCGGCGGGTTCGGACCGCAACACGCCCGCCGACAGTGCCGCGACGACGCAGAACGCCACCGGCAGCAGGAACGCGATGTTGAGCGGAACGATGTGCGTCATCCAGCCGATCACGGCGGGTCCGGCCAGCACGCCGACGTACCCGACCCCGACGACACGCGACATGTTCGCCGCGGCCGCACCGGTTTCCGCGTGCCCGGCCGCGCTGAAGAGCTGCGGCACCGTGCCCGACAGCCCGGCGCCGGCGATCGCCCAGCCCGCCAGCGCGAGCCAGATCGACGGGGAGAACGCCGCCGTCGCGATCCCGGCCGCCCCGATCGCCGAGCCCCAGCGCAACACCGCCAGCGAGCCGGCTCGAGCGGTGACGCGGTCCGCGAGCAGCCGCCCGCCGGTCATCGTCGTCGCGAACGCGCCGTAGCCCAGCGCGGCGATCTCCGGTGACGCGCCGAGGATTCCCTGCAGGTGCAGCACGCTCCAGTCGTAGGCCGCGCCCTCGCTCAGCATCACCAGACCCGCCAGCGCGGCCATGATCCAGATCCGGCGCGGCACCTTCCGCTTGCCCGTTTGCGCCGCGGCATGCTGCTCTTCCTTCTCGTTCAGCAACGCCCTGGCCGTGACGAGGCTGATCACGATGCCGAGCGCACCGGCCGCGCTGAGCGTGACGGCGGGGGAGAGGTCCCAGCTGAGCGTGCGCGAACCGATCAACGCCGCCGCCACGCCACCGAGCGACCACGTCGCGTGGAACGCCGACATCACCGGGCGCTTGTAGTGCCGTTCCACCACGACGGCGTGCGCGTTCATGCTGACGTCGATCAGCCCGTTGCCGATGCCGAAGATGAGCAGCGCCGCACCGAGCGTCCACTGCCCCACGGCGAAACCGGGCAGCACGGCCGTGATGCTGTTGAACACCCCGGCGACCGGCACCACGTACTTCACGCCGATGCGGTCGGTGACCTTGCCGCCGATCCGCATGCCCAGGAACGCGCCCAGCCCGAGCAACAGCAGCAACCGGCCGAGCTCGGCGTGGTCGATGCCGGTGCGCTGCTCGACCGTCGGGATGTGCACGAGCCACAGGCCGAGCAGGAACCCGTTGAGCCCGAAGTACGTGAAGGTGGCCACCCGCGCGGACTTGAGAGCGTTCACATGCTTCACGCTAACGAACAACTCGCATGTTCGAAAGATTGTGTTTCGCACACCACAAGTGTTCAATCGAGTTCGTGTCCCGCTTGAAACAGATCACCGAGGCAGTCCGCGACGCGGGCTCCCTGGGCGTGGCCGACCTCGCCACGCTGACCGGCGCGTCCGAGATGACCATCCGCCGCGACCTGGAGGTTCTCGCAGCTCAGGGCGTTCTCGAACGCTACCGGGGCGGCGCGCGCAGCTTGCTGCTGCGCGGCTCGGAGCCCCCGTTCGCACTGCGCTCCGACGAGAACACGGACGCCAAGCGCCGCATCGCCACGACAGTCGCCGGCCTGATCGCGGACGGCGAGTCGGTCGTGCTGGACAGCGGCACCACCTGCCTCGAGGTCGCGCGTCTGCTGCACGACCGCCGCCTGACCGTCATGCCGCTCTCGCTGCACGCCGTGAACGCGCTGTCGACGTCGGCTTCTCTCACGTTGCTCGTGCCTGGTGGACGGCCGCGTCCCGGGGAGCTGGCGTTGACCGGACCGTTGACGCTGGCTTCCTTGCAGGCCCTGCGCTTCGACACCGCCGTGATCGGCTGCTGCGGGCTTTCGGCGTCGCACGGGCTCACCGCTTTCGACCTGGAGGACGCCTCGGTGAAACGTGCCGCCATCGCCTCGGCCCGGCGCGTGATCGCCGCCGTCGACGCCTCGAAACTCACCCGCACGGCGCTCGCGTTCGTGGCTCCTGCGTCCTCTTTGGACGCTGTGGTGACCGACGCGGACGGCGACGAGGGCCTTGCCGCGGCGGGCGTGACGGTGGTGACGGCGTGATCGTGCTGTTCGACATGTTCGGGGTGATCGCGCGCGACCAGAACCCCGAGGTCATGGCGCAGATGAGCACCGACCCGGAGTTCTGGGACTCCTACTGGAGGCACCGCCCGGCCTACGACCGCGGCGACGTGACCGCCGCCGAGTACTGGGAGCTCGTCGGCCACCCGTCGCTCGTCGAGCTGGACGTCCGGAGCTGGAGCCGCCTGGACTACGAGATGGTGGCGTTCCTGCACGAGCTGAACCGGGCCGGGCAACGGATCGCGTTGCTGTCCAACATCCCCGAGGACCACGCGCAGAACTTCGAGCGCACCTACGCGTGGCTCGACCTGTTCGAAGTGCGCGGGTTCTCGTGCCGGATCGGCGCCGCGAAACCGGAGCGCAAGGCGTTCGAGTGGTGCCGTGATCAGCTCGGCGGCGGCGACATCCTGTTCGTCGACGACAAGGTGGAGAACGTCCTGGCAGCCGAGCTCGTCGGCATGCGCGGCCACCACTTCACCGGAATCGACGACCTGCGGTCCCGGCTAGGCTCCGGCGCCTCCGTCGACCGGCACGATCGCGCCGGTCACCATTGACGCCCGGTCGCTGAGCAGCCACGCGGCGACCTCGGCGACCTCGCGCGGTTCGGCCATGCGCCCGAGCGGGATCGACGAGGTGATGTGCCCGACGATGCCAGGTGTCGCCGCCTCCCAGGCGTCGATCATCTCCGTGACGGTGCCGCCGGGCGTGATTCCGTTGACCCGGATGCCCTGAGGAGCCCACGTCACGGCCGCGGTCTCGGTGATGCTGTTGAGCGCGCGCTTCATGGCGGCGTACGCGGGGAGCGCGGGGTTGGCGCGGCGGCTGCCGATGCTGGAGGTGTTGACGATCGCCCCGCCACCGCCGCGGCGCATGAGCGCGGCCTCGGCGGTCATGGCGGTCCAGTGCGAGCGGAAGTTCACGGCGAACTGCTCGTCGAGGTCCTCATCGCTGGTGGTGTCGAGCGGGCCGGGCTGCTGGATCGTCGCACCGTTGTTGAAGGCGCCGTCGAGCCGTCCGTGCAGCTCCTCGACATGTTCGACCGCCGCACGGATGCTGTCGCGGTCCGCCAGGTCCAGCGTGACCGCGTCGGCGACACCGCCGTCGGCGCGGATCTCCTTGACGATCTGGTCGAGGGCGTCGGTGCTGCGGGCGGCGAGCACGACGGAGGCACCCTCGGCGGCGAAGAGCCTGGCCGCGGCCGCCCCGATGCCGCGGCTCGCGCCGGTGATGAAGACGACCTTGCCGGTGAGCAGACTGTTGTTGGTCATGACCCAATGTCAGCGCGGTCCGTGACGCGGATGCAGGCACAGGAAGTACCAGGATCAGCGGCCGCGAGCAGGGCAGACTCGGGGTATGGACAAGCAGGAGCTCGGGGCGTTCCTCCGCAGCCGCCGCGAACGGCTCACGCCGCAGGACGTCGGACTGCCCTCCGGTCCACGCCGCCGCACGCCAGGGCTGCGGCGCGAGGAGGTCGCGGTCCTCGCGCACATCTCCACGGAGTACTACATCCGGCTCGAACAGGGCAGGGCGCCGTGGCCGTCGGGCGAGGTCCTCGCCGGCATCGCGGGCGCGCTGCGGCTCACCGACGCGGAGTCGGACCACCTCCACGTCCTCGCGGGCACCGCGCCGATCCGCTCCGGACTGCACCGCCGCGACGTCCGCCCGAGCATCCTCGCGCTGCTGGAACGGCTGCCGCAGACGGCCGGGTTCGTGACGTCCGCCGTGTTCGAGGTGCTGGCGTGGAACGACCTCGCGGCCGCGCTGATGGAGGACTTCGCACAGCTCGCGCCGAAGGACCGCAACCTCGCCCGCCGCGCGTTCCTGGAACCGCCGCGCGACACGCCGCTGTACGGGATCTCCGACACCGCCGAGTTCCGCCACCACGTCGTCATGCAGCTGCGCGCCACCCTCGCCCGCTATCCGGCGGATCCCGCGGTGACCGGCCTCGTCGACGACCTGCGCACCGGCAGCTCCGACTTCGCCCGGCTGTGGGAGCGGGGTGACGTGCACGCCGAGCCGACGCTGACGAAGACCTTCCGCCACCCGGTCGTCGGGCCGATCACCGTCGACTGCGACTCGCTCGCACTCACCGACCGCGACCAGCGCCTCGTGCTCTACAGCGCCCCGGTGGGATCGCCGGACGCCGACGCGCTGGCGTTTCTGAGCGTTCTCGGCACCACGGTCGCGCGGTGACCGAGGGCTGATGAGGCACGGGCGTGGGTGGGCTCGCCGCTTACGTGACCTTCAAGTCGACCACGGCGTTGTTCTCGCAAGACCGTGCCGGGCACTCTCGACCGTCGGCATCGTGCTGGCGGCCGTGTCGTTGCTGGTCATGCCCGGACTGTCCTACGCGCAGCGTCGAGCCGGCCGCGAGCTCGGATCCGCGAGCGCCGGGCCGACTCGAAGCAGACGCTGCTGTTAGAGGAGCGTCGACCAGTAGAACCAGAACGCCTGCAGCACCCCGCCCGCGATCACCAGGTACCACAGGATCAGCACGACGCTGTGGTACTGGAAGCCCGGCCGGACGTTGCGCAGCGTCGTGTACCAGAAGATCGGGATCGTCACCGCCCACACGACCATGCAGTACGGGCACAGCGCCCCGATCTCGTACAGCGACTGGAAGATCAGCCAGTGCACGAACAGCACGCCCGCCGTGACACCGAGCTGCAGCCCGATCCACACCCACCGCGGCAACGTGACGCCGGCCAGCAGCAGTACGCCCACCGTCGTGACAACGGCGAACCCGCCGATGCCGAGGAGCGGGTTCGGGAACCCGAACACCTCGGCCTGCGCGGTCTTCATGACCGAGCCGCAGCTCAGCACCGGGTTGATGCTGCACGTCGGCACGTAGAACGGGTCCTTGAGCAGCGCGATCTTCTCGACCGTCAGCACGATCGACGCGACCAGGCCGACGAACCCGCCGACCGCGAGCACCCACGCGACGATCCGGTTCACTTCGCGAGCTCCCGGTCGATCGCGGTCTTCAGGTTGTCGTAGCTGGGCGCGCCGCCGAACTTGGTGCCGTTGATGAAGAACGTCGGCGTCCCCTGCACCCCGAGCTTCGACCCCTCGGTGCGCGACGCCAGCACCCGGTCGCGCAGCGCCGAGTCGTCGAGCGACTTCTCGAACGCGGTCGTGTCGAGCCCGAGCTGCCGAGCGACGCCGACGAACACCGCACGCTGCGACGTCTGCTGCCCGCCCCACTCCTGCTGCGACTCGAACAGCGCCTTGAACATCTCGTTCTTCCTGCCCTGCGCGTCGGCGGCCTCGACGGCGATCGCGGCCAGTTCGGCGTTGCGGTGCATGGGAAGCGGGAAGTGCTTCACGGCGAACGTGACGCGGCCGCCGTACTCGGCCTTCAGCTTCTCCACGCCGGGATACGCGGCGCGGCACGACGGGCACTCCATGTCGAGGTACTCGACGACGGACACCTCGCCGCCACCGGGCTGCGGTGCGGCGGTCGTGTCGTTGCGGGAGAACAGCAGGAAACCGGCGACCACCACCGCGACCACGGCGACGATGATCAGGGACAGACGAGCGTTTTTGGACATGGCTCTTAGAACCTCCGACGAAGGCTGGGAAAGTGGGCTTGGCGACCTGCGAGCGGTCTATGTGCGCAGCACGCAGAGCTGCGCCAGCCGTACTTCCAGCCGACGTGAAGGGCGAGACCAGACCGGCGTGGGGATGAGGTGCGCGGGAACGGACCCGGCCCGCCGCAGCACGGCGAACCCGATCAGCACCGCCAGTGCCACCACGAGACAAGCGCCCGCGACGAGAATGCCCTCCAGCAACCCGCCGTCATCGGCCAGGTCGGAGTGGGCCACCACGTGGGTGCTCGACGTCGGACACTGCGCGGTCCAGGCGAACTCCGTCTCACACGGAGTGCCCTGCATCATCGCGACCCCGGCCACCAGCGCGAGCACGGCGAACACGCGCGCGAGGTACGCACGGGTTCGCGAGGCGCCGGTCACGTGATCCAGAGTAGCGACCTGCGCTGATCGACATGGAGCGAGTCGGCATCATCGCGCCGCTCGGTGTAGCGCCCGTGTAGGAGCTGTGTAGGCGCGCCTTCCTAGGTTCCTTCCAGGACGGGGAAATCCGCTTTCCGAGAATGGACACATGCATGACCAAGCCCATCAGGCGCGGCACGGCCGCAGCCGTCGCGTCGGCGACGCTCGCCGCGCTCGCCGCACCTCCGGCACAGGCAGCAGATCCCCGAACCCAATTCGAGAAGCTCTCGTACGGCGCCAGCTATGCCGTCGGCTACATCCGCTGGCACGCGCGGTCAATCGACGTCGACTACTCCATCAAGGCGCACGGCTGCCGCTTGCTGCAGGCCACGACCTACAACACCGGCGGCGAGCCTCTGCGTACGAACGAGTCAGGCTGGGTGTGCGACACGACCGACACCGACACCCGCAACGTCGGGGCCGACGTCCCGGGCGGCGCCGCCTCCGTTGTGACCAGGTTCTGGGCCTACGAGAACGGGGAAGTGCGCCTCGTTGACCAGAACCTCGACTATCGCCCGTAGTCGCGGGACGGGCCGCGAAGGCAGCACCTGCCGCGGTCACCTTCGTGGGTTTGGAAGGCCGCCAAACAGCATGCTTTCAGGTTGACCTGAGGGGAATGGGTGGAGCCAAACGGACGGCCGGTTCTACCGTCCCTGCATGCCTTTGCGGAGATCCACGGTGCGCGGCCGCGAGTTCGGCGACGCGATACGGGCACTGCTGCGGGCAGCCGACCTGACCAACCGCGCCGCCGCCGAGTTGCTCGGCTGGCAGGAGGCCAAGGTCTCGGAGCTGATCAACGGCAAGGAGGGCACGAGCGAGGTCGACCTGGCCCAGCTGCTCGGGTTGCTGCGGACGCCGCCCGCCGAGTTCGAGCACCTGATGGCGCTGCATCGCGAGACGCACATCAGGGACTGGTTGCAGCCCACCAGTTCTGGCAAGACGGACCGTGCGCGCACGCTGAGGGAAAACGAGAAGATCGCCTCGGGCGTGTCGGGATGGTCGATGAACCTCGTGCACGGCCTGGTCCAGGTGCCCCAATACATCACGCACGTCGTCCATGCTTCGACGAAGTTGTCCGCTGACGAGCGCCCCATCATGATCAGCAACCGGATTGCCCGCCAGAAGGCCGTGCTTGATGGCTATCGAACCGTCACGATCTTCATGCACGAACAGGCCCTGCGGCTTCCCGTCGGAGGCCAGGAGGTCATGGACGAGCAGTACCACCACCTGCTGCGGCTGTCCGTCCGGCCGTACGTCACGCTTCGCTTGGTTCCCACCGCGTTCGGACTGCACGCCGGCCTCGCCGGCTCCTTCGACATCCTGACGTTCAAGAAGATCCCAGCGATCGTCTTCGTGGAGTGCGAGGGGGCCAACGTGTTCTTGGAGGATCAGCCTTCTGTCGGGCTCTACGAGGACGTGCTGAAGTCACTCGGACGGACG
>JAVXWK010000403.1:0-3036 GCA_032230575.1 Pseudonocardiales bacterium
AGAGCGCGGGGTTCACGCGCCGGATGCACAACAGGAGCGACTGGGCGCACATCACGACGAACACCGCGGCCATGTGGAACGGTCCGAATCCCAGGCTCGCGGTCTCCCCGGGGTCGGCGAACAGCCCCAGCAACACGACGGTCGAGCCCAGGATCACCACCGCCGCCAGCGCGCAGTCACGCTGGAAAGCGCTGGTCAGGCCCACCCTCGTGAGCAGGTCGTCGACCCACGCCGCGTACCGGCCCGGCCAGTCGTTCGCCACATCGGGCTCGACGAGAGCAGGGACGTCCGGGCGGGGGCCGACGCCGTGCGAGGTCATGCGATCACCGGATCTTCGTGAATCGGAGAATGTGGACGATGCCAGACCGGGCCGTCAGTACGACACGGCGGGCGAGAGCAGGCCGAAGACCAGCGCGAACCACGAGATTCCGACCAGGGCCAGCAACAGGAGCACGCTGCCGAGGACTGCCACTCGGCCTGCGCGCCGCCGTACGGTGACGACAAGGCTGATCGCTGCAGGGATCACTCCGGCCAGTGCCACCCACTGGGCAGCCTGCAGGGCGTGGATGAGAGGCGCAGGCAGGTCCTGCATGCCCGAGATCGTGACGATGACGACCACCCACCCGGCGAGGGCGAGCACGCCTGCGGCCGCGGCGACCCGGGTGAGGATGCGCGCCGTGCGACCCACCCGGCCCAGGGAGGCGGGCGCAGGCAAGGAGTGGCGCCGGCGGATGATCGCACCGATCGGCCAGGCCAGCAGGCCGATGAACAGGACGGCTGCCGAGGACAGGAGCACCGGCACGGCGACAGCCGCGTCGCGGGCCGGCTCGGTGCGCAGGAGCGTGAGCGCCGAGGCGAAGTTGATCGCCTCGACCCTGCCGTCGACCGCGCGCATCGTCACGATCCGCTGGCCCCCGACCTCCTGCCAGACCCAGGGCCCGATCTCCTCGTAGTGCGCCGGGTACATGCTCATCGGCCCCGGCTCGATGAGCACCGTTCCGTCCGCTCGCGCGGTCACCCGCGTCTGGCCCATGACGTTCAGCGCGGAGAGGAAGGTGCTGAACGGCGCACGTGCGCTCTCGTAGCTGCCTTCGGCCATCGCGGCGTGGCTCGTCGCCGTCTCCGTGGCCGACCTCGGTGCGGAGCCGGTCGCGGCCGCGGGGAAGTACCGGTCGGTGAACCCGGACAGCAGTGACTGCCGCAGGTCGAGGGTGTCCGTCGCGCCGCGGCCGGTGCTGTTGAGCGTGACGAAGACCCCGGTGCTGTTATCCGGATAGATCTGCAGGTGGGAGTGGAAGTACTGGGTGTCGCCGCCATGGCCGACGATGCGGTGGCCGTTACGGCTCTCGTCGAAGAAGCCGAGGGCCATCCGGGGGCCGTCGGCCAGGGTGCCGAGGGAGGTCGAGTCGAGCGCCGGCTGCCTCATCAGCGCCACCGTGTCGGGGCGCAGCAGGGTCTGCTCCGGTCCGGCCTCGCCCAGGTGCGCCAGTATGAAACGGCCCATGTCGGTCGCGGATGCCGCCAGCGCGCCTGCGGGGGCGGACCCGATCATCTCGAACGGTCCGGCGAGGTCGGAGTCGGTGGCGTAGCCGTGGGAGAGCCGGCCGCGCAGTTCCTGCGGCAACGGCTGCGCGAAGCTCGAGGAGGTCATCCCGGCCCGGTCGAGCACGTTGCGGTCGACGTACTCGTCGAACGGTGTCCCACTCACGCGCTCGACGATGTAGCCGGCGAGCGCATAGCCGTAGTTGGAGTACGCCGGCACGGTTCCGGGTTCGAACACCTGGTCCGGCGGGTCGACGGCGACGTTGTCCCGCAGGCTCACCGTGGACTCTCCGACCGTGATCATGCCCCTGATCCGCTCCTCGAAGCCGGCCGTGTGCGACAGCAGGTGGCGCATCGTGATGGCGCGGTCGAACGTCCGGGGGAGAGGGAAGTCGAGATACCGGTCCACGTCGGCGTCGAGGTCGATCTTCTGCTGCTCGACCAGCTGCATCACGGCGGTCGCGACGAACACCTTGGAGACCGACCCGACCCGGAAGAGCGTCTGGTCGGGATCGACCGGCCGCGGCGTGGTGCCCTCGGAGCCGGAGTCGGCGTAGCCGAACCCGCGGGCGGTGAGCACCTGTCCGTTGTGGACGACGGTGACCGCGGCGCCTGCGATGCCGGACCGGTCGAGCGCGGCCGGCACCAGCCCGTCCAGCCACGCGTCGACGTCCGGTCCGGTCAGCGTCGCGGTGCCGGAGGCGGGGATCGGGGGAGCGGGGGTCGTCGCGGGCGCCGCGGCACTGCAGCCGGTCACCAGCGCGGCGATGGCGCCGGCGGCCGCGAGCGCCGTGGCCCGGGCCCGGATGCCGCGGGGAAAGCGCCCGTCTGGGGCATATGTGGTCACCCGTCCAGCCTGTCGGGGCGGTCTCGCGTTCACATCGGGCGCAGGTACACGCTGCGCTTGCGACCTTCGGAGGAGGCGGCGCCGACTCCCGTACGACCCGGTGCGCGCTCACTCGGCCCCGGCGTACCTACCCGATGGGTGCGTTACCGTCACCATGAACCCGCGGTTGCGAGTACGGTCGGCTGTTAGATCCGCAGATGCGGAGCAATATCCCAGATGGACTTGCTTCCGCGGATTGTGCAGCGGTCGATCGCGCCGGTCTGGCGCCGGAGCGACATCGACCGGTCCTGGTTCGAACGAGGAGGACGATGATGACCCTGGCATTCGAAGCGCCCCGCATCCAGGAGGTCGTGGGGTCGCTCAGCCGCAAGATGCTGATCAACGGTGAGTGGGTCGACGCCGCGTCGGGCGCGACGTTCGACAGCGTCAACCCGGCGACCGAGGACGTGCTCGCCTCGGTTGCGCACGGACAGGCGGAGGACGCCGATCGGGCCGTGCGGGCGGCGCGCGCTGCGTTCGAGGACGGCTCCGCGTGGCGCACGATGCCGCACGGCAAGCGCGGCCGGATCATCCACAAGCTCGGTGACCTGATCCTGGAGCACCTCGAGGAGTTCGCGATCCTCGAGTCGCTGGACAACGGCAAGCCG
>JAVXWK010000415.1:0-4189 GCA_032230575.1 Pseudonocardiales bacterium
CGTCCACCTTGCGCGCACCCGGATCGTGCGACTCGCTCAACGGCCAGGCGAGCACGAACGAGATCACGCCCAGCACGACGTTCGCGAGGAAGATCGCGTGCCAGTTCGACACCGCCAGCAGGGCACCGGAGATCACCGGGCCGAGCGCGAGACCGAAGCCGAGCGACGCACCCAGCACGCCGAACGCCCTGGCCCGCGCGGGACCGCTGAACGTCTGCGCCAGCATCGCCGAGCCGGACGTCAGGATCGCGGCCGCGCCGGCTCCCTGCACCGCACGGGCGATGTCGACGACCAGGATCGACGGCGCGACGCCCGCCACGAGCGAGGCGAGGCTGAACACCCCGATGCCGACGAGCAGCGCGCGGCGGCGTCCGAACAGGTCCGACAGCGATCCCGCGGCGAGCATGAACGCGGTGAACGCGATGTTGTAGGAGTTGAGCACCCATTGCGCGGCACCGGCCGACGCGCCGACGGACGCGGACAGCTCGCCCAGGGCGACACCAGGTCCGGTCACCGCCATCGGCAGCATCACGGTGGCCAGCGCGACAGCCGCCAGCGTGCGGGTCGAACCGGCCCGCGCCACGACGGGGTGCTCAGCGACGACTGCTGAACTCATGAGAACACCTCGATGGTTTCGAGTAGCGGTGCGAGCTCGACGAACGAGCTCACCTCCGCGTCGATGAAGGTCGCGAACGGGGCCGTGTCCTCGACGCTGAAGACGGTGCCGCGCATCAGCACGGTCGTGAGGCCCGCGAGCTTGGCCGCCCGCAGCGCGAGCGGTGAGTCGTCGACGAGCACCCACGGGCGGGGCAGCTCGCCGAGTTCGGACTGCAGTGCCGTGAAAGTGGCCGGGTCGGCTTTGGAGCGGTGGCCGATGGGCAGGAAGTCCGCGTCGCCGAACAGTCCGTCGACGATCGCCCGGCGCGGGGTCGACGAGTCCATTGTGGAACAGACCCGGATCGTCCTGCCTTCACAGAACTCGCGGATCCCGTCGGCCAGCGCGTACTTCACGCCGTCGACGTCGGTCGCCTGCCAGATCGCGGCGGACTCCGCGGCGAACTCCTCGCGCAGGCCCAGCCCGTCGAACACCATCCCCAGACCGGCACGTGCCGGGAAGGTGGTGATCGCCCTGAACAGCAACGCCGTCGTCTCGAACGGCACCGGTGTGTGCCGGTTGATCGCGCCGTGCAACGCGATGAGCAGCAGCTCGCTCGCGTTCGGGCTGATCACCCCGTCGAAGTCGAGCAGCACCGTGCCCGGTTTCCCGACGATCACCTTGTCCCCCAGTCTCGTTGTGCTGATCAGGCCCAGACGGAACCGGTCGCGGCCTCGGCGTCGATCTGGCGCAGCATGGCCTCGTCGATCTTGGCCAGGTCGTTGACGATGTACCGCGCACCGGTCTCGGCCATCAGCTGCGGCTGGAACGAGTGCTCGAAGTCGCTGGGGTGGCCGATGAACGGCACGTTCAGCGCCTTGGAGATCTCGGCGACGCGCGCGACGTCGTCGATGAAGAGCACCTGGTCGAACTTCAGGTCGAACACCTCCGTGGTGATCTCCCGGATGCCGGGCCGGAAGTCGTTGGTGCACACGTACTGCGGGCCGTCGAACAGGTCGAGGTGGTCGGCCAGGAAGTGGTCGAAGTGCTCCTTGCCGAGGCCGCCGTACGAGATCGTCTGCAGACCGAGGTCGCGCAGGCGGCGCACCAGGTCGATCGCGCCGTCGAGCAGGCGGACCGGGTGGTCGGCGACGTACGCGTCGCGCTCCTCGAAGTAGACCTTCAGCGCTTCCTGCGCGGTCCACGGCATGCGCGCGGCGTTGGCCATGCCCTGCCCGGCCGCGAGCTGCGGCTGGGAGAAGATCGACCGCTCGGTGTCGGCGGTGTAGGAGCCGCCGCGCTTGACGATGAAGTCGTAGATCACCGGCGAGAAGGTGTCGTTGAGCAGGACGCCGTCGATGTTGACGGCGGCGAGCTTGAGCTGGCTGAGCTTGGTCACGATGTTCTCTTTCTCTGATGGGGAATTCAGTGGCCGAGCGTGCGCATGCCTGCCGGGTCGTAGCGAGGTCCTGCCACGGCGTGCGCGGGCACGGCCTCGTCGACGGCGGCGATCTGCGCGGGGCTGAGCGAGAGATCCGCGGCGGCCGCGTTCTCGGTCAGGTAACGGACCCGGCGGGTGCCGGGAATGGGGACGACGTCCTCGCCGCGCGACAACAGCCACGCGAGCGCGAGCTGCACGGGCGTGCAGTCGAACTCCTCCGCGAGCTTGCGCAGGTTGTCCACGAGCGCGAGGTTGCGGGCGAGGTTTCCTTCCTGGAACCGCGGGTGCGAGTGCCGGAAGTCGGTGTCGTCCAAATCGGACGGTTGAGTGATCTTGCCGGTCAGGAAGCCGCGGCCGACCGGTGAGTACGCGATCAGGCCGATGCCGAGCTCGCGCACGGCGGGCAGGATCTCGTCCTCGACGTCGCGGGTCCACAGCGAGTACTCGGTCTGCAGCGCGGCGATCGGGTGCACGGCGTGCGCCCGGCGCAACGTGTCCACGCTGACCTCGGACAGGCCGATGTGGCGCACCTTGCCCGCCGCGACCAGCTCCGCCAGCGCGCCGGCGGTGTCCTCGATCGGCACCTCCGGGTTGCGGCGGTGCAGGTAGTACAGGTCGATGTGGTCGACGCCGAGCCGTTGCAGCGACAGCTCGACCGCCTCGCGGCACCACCGCGGGCTCGAGTCGACGAGCCGGCCGAGACGCGGGTCCTGGCCGTTGCGGCGGATGCCGAACTTCGTCGCGAGCACGACCTCGTCACGACGGCCCTTGATCGCACGGCCGACGAGCTCCTCGTTGTGCCCGCTGCCGTACATGTCGGCGGTGTCGATCAGCGAGACGCCCTGGTCCAGCGCGGCCCGGATGGTGTCGAGCGACGACTGCTCGTCGGACGGCCCGTAGAACTCCGACATCCCCATGCACCCGAGACCGATGGCACCCGCCAGCGGTCCGTTCGCCCCGATACTGCGCTGATCCATGACTTCCACTCCCTGCTCGGTCGCCGGTAGCTCAATAACAAACCAACCGCCCCGTTTTGTCAACTGAGCAAGCCGCCTCGTCCCACTGCTCCACTTGCAGTCGAACCATGCCCGCAGCTCAGGACATATGCATTCGCCGAGGTGGCGAGGGTCACGGCCAACTGAGGCGGACCAAGCCGCGCAAGAAACCTTTCGGTCGGTTTTTCTTCTGCTAGCGTCGGATCCGAACGACCGAGGGGACGACATGGGGGAACTGCGATGACGACCGTCGAACGGCCGTTGGACATATCGAGCTTGGTCTCGTTCAACTCGTGCGTGTCGCGCGATCTGGTGCACCGCAAGGCACTCGCCGAGGTGTTCCTGACCGATTGGGCGCGGGTCGGGGAGGACTCGTTCCTGCTCGGCGCGCAATGGCCGCGCACCCACAGCTTCTACGCACCGCGCGACGGCAGGCACGACCCGATGCTGGTCGCGGAAACCGTGCGGCAGGCGGGGATCCTGCTCGCGCACAAGGGCTACGACGTGCCGTTCGGGCACAGCTTCCTGATGGACCGGATCACGCTGACCGTCCACCAGGACGAGATGACCGTCGGCGACGAACCGGCCGACCTGCTGATCGAGGTCGAGGTGCGGGACGTGCTGCGCAGGGCGCGCGGCGTCAACGGCATGCGGCTCGACATGACGTTCCGGCGCGCGGGCGTGCGGATCGCGACCGGTTCGGGCTGGGTGCGGGTCGCCGGCCCCGGTGTCTACAAGAGGCTGCGCTGGGGCGGGGAACCGCGCCTGCCCGGCCCCGCGTGCTCACCGGCCCCGATGACGCCGGAGATCGTGGGGGTGGCCGGCGCCGACGACGTGGTGCTCGGCGAACCCACCGGCCGCTGGACGTGGCCGCTGCGGGTGCGGACCGGGCACCCGGTGCTGTTCGACCACCCGCTCGACCACGTGCCGGGCATGGTGACGCTGGAGGCGGTGCGCCAGGCGGGCCGCGCGGTGCTGGGCAGGCCCGGCGCGCAACCGCTGGACCTCGACGCGTCGTTCCCGCGGTTCCTGGAGCTCGACCGGGAGTGCGTGGTCAGCGCCGAGGTGCTGAAGTGGATCTCCCCGTCGGTGGCGGTGCTGTCCGTGCGCGCCATCCAGGACGGGGTCGTGGCGGCCGCGGCCGTGCTGACCATGGCC
>JAVXWK010000418.1:0-10792 GCA_032230575.1 Pseudonocardiales bacterium
CGCCTACAACGACCTGATGGCGTTGGGCGTGCTGAGCTATTTGGCCGAGCACGGAGTCCAGGTGCCGCGGCAGATCAGCGTGACGGGCTTCGACGACATCCTCTACGCCGCGATGTGCTCACCGGCGCTCACCACCATCGCGATGCCGACCGAGGAGGCGGGCAAGGTCGCCGTCGACCTCCTGGCCGCCCGTCTCGACGGCGCCCCGGCCGAACTCCGGGAACTCCCGACAAAGCTCGTTATCCGCGCAAGCACGCGCAAACATCCGATGTTAGCTTGACACCCGTAACAACGACCGGGAATGCTTCACCACGCCTCCGCCGCCATGGGCACTAGGAGGAGCACGTAGTGAGGACAGCACGTTTCCTCGGCATTCTCGCCGTATCGCTGGCACTGATCGCCCCGGTGAACGCCACCGCCGCCGCACCACCGTCGGACTGGTCGAAAGCCGTCGTCGACTCGACCATGAAACGCTTCACCCCCGACAAGCTCGGCGGCTGGGGCTACACCCGCGGCCTCTACCTGTACGGCCAGTACCTCGTCTACAAGCGCACGGGCGACAAGAAGTACCTCGACTACATCAAGGCCTGGGTGGACCGCTTCGTGAAGGCGGACGGCAGCGTCGACAACAGCTTCAGCAACCTCGACGCCATGCGTTCGGCCACCCTGTTCATCATCCTGAACCAGGAAACGGGCCAGGCCAAGTACAAGAAGGCCGCCGACAAGGTCCGCGCCCGCTTCACCAGCTACCCGCGCACATCCGACGGCGGCATGTTCCACGCCACCAGCAAGGTCGGCCAACTGTGGGCGGACGGCGTCTACATGGCACAGCCGTTCATCGCCATGTACGCCAAGGCCTACAACCAGCCCTACGGCTACGACGAGGCCGTCCGCAACATGAAGGCCTACTTCGCCCACCTGAAGTCCGACGACGGCCTGCTCTGGCACGCCTACGACGCGGACGGCTCCGAATCGTGGGCCAAGAACCCGGGCAAGCACTCGGCGGAACACTGGGCCCGCGCCATCGGCTGGTTCGGCATGACCGCGATCGACCTGCTGGAGATCCTGCCCGCCGACCACCCCGGTAGGACGGATCTCATCAACATCGTGAAGCACCTCGCCACCGGCTACGCCCGCTTCCAGGACCAGGCGACGGGCCGCTGGTGCCAGATCGTCGACAAGTGCTCGAGCTCCAAGAACTGGACCGAGACCTCGGCCTCATCCATGTACACCTTCATGCTCTCGCGCGGCGTGGAACGCGGCTACCTCGACGCGTCCTACCAGGCCGTGGCGGCGAAGGGCTACCAGGGCGTCCTCGCCAAGACGTCGGTCGGCTCGGACGGCCTGACCAACATCAAGGACATCTCCGAGGGCACCAACGTCGGCAACGCCGACTACTACTACGGCCGCGCGCGAAACACGAACGACTTCCACGGTCTCGGCGCTTTCCTAATCATGAACGAACAACTCGCACGTACCAGCTAGTAACTCTCCGGCCGCGAGGGAGTCGCTTCGGGTGACTCCCTCGCGCTGCGGCCGAGTAGCGCTCTAGTCGTACCCGCGAATGTGGCCGTCCTCGTCCGCAAGAATCTCGTGGCGCTCCATGTCCGGCTCCTTCCGTCGTGGCTGACATCACAAACCCTAGGGCCCGAGGGGCGTCCTGTGGAGTGAATTTGCACCGCAACCGGGGTATCAAGCGCTAACCCAAGGGGGTCGTAGGGGTGACCCCCATCACTCCCCCGGTCATGTGTCGTGCGTCACACCGATAGCCTAACTCATGGCTACGCAGCGCGAAATGAGACGCCATGTTCAGCCCATAGGGTTGCCGCTGATACCCCATCTGGGGGACAAAGCCACCATGCGAATCCTGCTGACCGTGATCGCCGTGATCGCATCCCTGATGCTTCCGGCGTCACCCGCATTGGCGACCGATGCGATCGCCAAGACCGTGGAACTGCTCAACGCCTACCGCGCAAAGCACGGCGCGCCCCCTCTCTCACTCGATTCCGAGGTGACTCGTACGGCCCAGGAATGGGCAGATCACCTCCACGAGACAGACGGTTTCGAACACCGGCCGAACAACGTCTACGGCGAGAACCTCTACTGGACCAGCAGCCGCACTCGCGCAATCGATTCCGTGACCGTTAAAGCTCTCGAGTCGTGGTACGGCGAATCTCGCGGCTACGACTACGCCGAGGAGATGACCCAGAACAACATCGACTACGGCGTGCTGCACTTCACCGCAATGGTCTGGAGGTCCTCAGACCGCGTGGGCGTAGGCCTCAAGCAGGGCAAGAACGGCACCTACGTCGTGCTGAACTTCGCGGCCAGGGGCAACACCCTGAACCAGTTCGTGGCGAACGTCCTCCCACCGCTCTAGTCGCGTGCCATGATCGCGGGGCTGACGGTGCCGAACTGGGGGATTCATGGGCGCGCGGAAGGTCCGGGGTATCAGTCTGTGCTTGATGGCGGCGCTCGCGATCTGTGTGCCCGTACTGCAGGCAGGAGCGGCGGAGTGCATCCCGTCCGGCACCGAGGCGGCGATCAACGCGGCGCTGAGCGGTCCGGGCGCGAAAGCCGTGCTCTGCTCGGGAGCGACGTTCTCCCTCAGCACCCCGGTGCGGTTCACGGCACCGGGCCAGGAGATCACCACTGAGGCGAACGCGGCCAGTCCGGCGACCTTGCGGATCGTCTCGCCCACGCTGGCCGGGGCGGTCGACGGCAACTACCAGGACGCCGTGACCCTGCGGGGCGTCGTGGTGGACGGCAACCGACCGGCGCTCGGCAGGCTGGAGGGGAACGTGCCCGCCCTGGTGTCCATGGGCGGCGCCCGCGACCAGGTCGTGCGCGACAACAGGATCATCGAGCCGCGCACGTGGTCCGCACTGCACTTCTACGAAGGCGTGATCACCGGCGACGTGCCGCAGTGCCAGCGCGGCCAGATCATCGGCAACCAGATCGGCCCCGCAGGTCTCAGTCCACAATGGGCGGACGGCATCTCGCTCGCGTGCGGCAACTCGCTGGTGCGCGACAACACGATCACCGACGCGACCGACGGCGCCATCGTCGTGTTCGGCGCACCCGGATCCACCGTCGAGAACAACACGATCGTCGCCGCGACGCGCGAACTGCTCGGCGGGATCAACCTGGTGGACTACAAACCCATGAGCGGCAACTTCACCGGCACTGTCGTGCGCGGCAACGTGATCGACGCGAAGGGCGCGTTCATCAAGGTCGGGATCGCCATGGGCCTGCGGGTGTGGAAGTGCGACGACCCCGGCACGGTGTACGGCGCTTCGGTGACCGGCAACCGGTTGCGCGGTCTGCACATGGGCTACGGGTACGCGATCAACGGCGTGCGCGACTGGACCGTGACGGGCAACGCCGACGAGTCGCGGCACGTCGGTGTGCCGACGACGGAGTGCGGTAGCGGACAGGCTGATCCCGGCGGCTATCAGGTGGGGTCCGCCGACGCGAGCGTGCTGCAGCCGGAGTTCACCGGCGCCAAGCTGAACTTCGCGATCGGCGTGACCGAGCCGGGGATCCTGAAGGCCGGCAGCTCACCGGCCGCGTGCACCTGGCTGAACCCGGACGAGGCGCTGTTCCCCGGCCGGTACCAGGGCTCGTGCGACGGGCGCTTCCGGTTGACGCTGCAGCACGACGGCAACCTCGTGCTGACGGTCG
Organism: Pseudonocardiales bacterium; assembly: GCA_032230575.1. GTDB lineage: Bacteria > Actinomycetota > Actinomycetes > Mycobacteriales > Pseudonocardiaceae > Lentzea. Next base: position 3,685 of record JAVXWK010000418.1, read on the forward strand.
CGGCGACCGGACACGTGCTGTGGGCGTCCGGCACTGGCGGCAGGCGCGGCGCGGTGGCGTTGATGCAGCGGGACGGCAACTTCGTCATCTACGACTCGCGCGGGCGCGCGGTGTGGGCCAGCGGCAGCGGTGGCAGGTCCGGCGCCCGTCTCGCGGTCCAGGACGACGGCAACGCCGTGGTCTACTCCGGCGCCGACGTGCTGTGGACGTCGGGCACCGGCGGCCACTGACCGTCACCGCAGCCCGGCGGTCTCCGTCACTGCTCGAAGAGCCGCCACCACAGCGGAAAACGGCGGCAGGAACGGCTTCTCGCCCGGAATCTCCCCCAACCACCCCACACCCCCACGATCAATCCGCGAAGGCGGCAACGGCCCCAACGTCCCCCACCGATGAGTCACCGCCCCCCGAGCCCGCAACCGAATCAGATTCACCTGCGAAGCCTCATCAGCGGACGAAGTCAGGATCAACCACCGCCCAGGAGCGCCGGGCAGCACCACAACGGGCCCACCCAGCAGACGAACCGACAGGTAGTGCTGCACCTCCCCACCGATCCCAGCAGCCAACTCCACCGCGGACACGGCATGATCAGTGGTCAGCAGCAGCCGGTTCTCCGACCGCAACACCAACCATCCCCAATCCGAGTACCTCTCAATTGCTCTCGAGAACGTGTCGAGCTGCGGCAACACTCCGGCGGGCAACGCGGTAACTGGAAGGGCTCCCTCAGGCGAGTCCATCGATCTCACCTCACTGGTTTTCAGTACTGTGTAACTCCGATCACATGATTTGACTCTCCGCCGCCATGAACTCACTATCGGGCCGCCATCGGCACACTCGAACGGGGCTGGAGAGCGTGACTCACCTGCAAGAACGCCATGTGACCATGATCGCGCTGGGCGGCGTCATCGGCGCCGGTCTCTTCGTCGGGACAGGCGCCGGCATAGCGGTGGCGGGCCCGGCCGTGCTCATCTCATTCGGCCTCGCCGGATTTCTGGCGCTGCTGATCATGCGAATGCTCGGCGAAATGGCCGCCGAACACCCCAGCGGCGGCGCCTTCTCCGTTCACGCCGAAAAGGCGATCGGCCCGTGGGCGGGATTCACGGTCGGCTGGTGCTACTGGGGAACAGTTGGTGTCGTACTGGCCGTCGAAGCCACCGGCGCCGCCAAGATCGCAGCCGGCTGGGTCCCGGCCGTCCCGCAGTGGGCGTGGGTCCTGGTCTTCATGTCGGCCCTCACCGCGGTCAACTTGACCAACGTCCGAAACTTCGGCGAGTTCGAGTTCTGGTTCGCGGGCCTCAAAATCGCCGCGATCGTGATCTTCCTGGCTCTCGGCGCGCTGGCGATCGCCGGCCTCCTGCCCGCAGTCGACTCCCCTGGCCTCGGCAACCTCAAGGACTTCCTCCCCCACGGCTGGGGCGGAGTCGTAGCGGGGTTCATGGCCGTGGTGTTCGCGTTCGGCGGCCTGGAAGTGGTCACGATCGCCGCAGCGGACGCCGAAGATCCCAGGCACGCCATCAAGAAGGCCGTGCGCACCTCGATCACCCGCCTGCTCGTCTTCTACCTGGGCTCCATGGCCGTGGTCGTGACCCTGCTGCCGTACAACGACTCCGAGGTCGGCGCCAGCCCGTACGTGGCTGTGCTCAACAAGCTCGGCATCCCGGCAGCCGCCCAGATCATGAACGTCGTCATCTTCGTGGCGCTGCTGAGCGCCATCAACGCCACCCTCTACGGCGCCGCCCGCATGCTCTGCTCGCTCGCCGAACGCGGCGAAGCTCCGAAAGCGTTGCTGAACAAGAAGAACGGCGTCCCGAGGAACGCCGTCCTGGCGTCGGTCAGCTTCGGCTTCTTCTCCGTGCTGCTGAACTACCTGTGGCCGGACACGGTCTTCCTGTTGCTGCTCAACGCCGTCGGCTCCGCGCTGCTGGTCGTCTGGGGGTTCATCGCGATCTCCCAGATCCGCCTGCGCAAGACCATGGAGAACCCCGCCGTGCCGATGTGGGGCTACCCGTACCTGTCCTGGCTGGCCCTGGCCGGCATCGCCGCGATCATCGTCCTGATGCTGAACGACGAGCAGGCCCGCGGACAGATCCTGTCCACGGGCGTGCTCGTCGCCGTCATCGCCGCGATCGCGCTCAGCAGGTCAGCTTCGCGCCGGCGAAATCTCCCCGATCGAACCTGACGCCGTCACCGCTGTCGTTGACCACGAGCCGCAGGAACTTGGCGCCCACCAGGGAACCCGACACCGGCACCGCGTCGTCCTGCCAGGTGCGCAGGCCGCTGTCGGCGACCTTCACCCCGTCGGCGTAGACCTGGAAGATCGCCGAGCCGAGCTTGTTCACGTCGCGCTCGTCATCGATGCCGACATCGGACGAGAACGAGCTGCAACGACCACCGACGTAGAGGATGAGCTCGGCGTTGGCGTGCGCGCCGAGCCCCTTCTCGTAGGTCTTGCCGTTGATGGTCAACGTCTTGCCGTCGCCACCGATGAAGCCGCCGTTGGACTTGTCGCGCTCAACAGGACCGTAACCACTGCGTTCGGTCGTGAACTTGACGTCACTGGCCCAGAACTCACCACCGGACGGCGGCGCGACCGGCACCAGCACAGCCGAGTTCACCGGACGCGTCAGCTTGCCGTGCCCGACCCACGTGACGCCCAGCGAGCCGTTCAGGACATGCGCTCCCGGTGTCACCCCGGCTGGTGGCGTGACCTTCCAGCTGCTCTGCACCGACTGCGAGGTGAGCAACACAGGAGCACGCTCGGAAGAAAGCTTCTCCACCTTCCACCCGGCAGGCGCCACGAACGAAGTCGAGGCGTTCAGCACCGGGATCGGCGCCTGGTTGGTCGCGGACACCGTTGCCACGAAGGGCTCACCGGCCGGCGTGATCGTGCTCGGAATCCCAGGGATCTGCGAGGCGAGGTCCAGCTGCGTGTCGATCGCGGGCTCGTGCTGGTACCAGTCCTGCGACGCCTTCACGCGGAAGATCGCCGTACCGTGCGGCGGCAGGGAGGCCGAGATCTTGCCGGCCGACTGGAAGTTCTTGTGCTGCCACAGATCCCGCACGGTGTACCCGATGCTCCGCGGCAACCCGACATCACGCGCGGAAGTCGAGATCGTCGTGTTCACCTCGGACTCGTTGAACAGCGCCACGGCCTTGTCGCCGTTCGACAGCGGCTTCACGAACACCCACTGCCCGTTCTCCTGCCTGATCACCTTGCCCTGGACGCCGAGCTTGTCCTGGTTGATCGCGATGATCTCCTTGTTGCGCAGGATGTCGAAGTGCTCGGCCGACACCTTGCGCAGGTCCGCGCCGATCAGCAGCGGCGCGGCCATGATCGACCACAGCGCGAAGTGGCTCTGGTACTCGACCGTCGACTGCTGCCCGTTGCCGACCTCCAGCATGTCCGGGTCGTTCCAGTGCCCAGGACCGGCATAGGCGTCCAGCGGCGCGTTGAGCTTGAGGATCTCGACCGTCTTGGACCAGGTGTCGTTGATGTCACCCGTGGTGCGCCACAGGTTGCCGACGTCCTTGCCCCACTCCCAGGGCTTGTTCTGGCCCCACTCGCAGATCGAGTAGACGATCGGGCGCCCGGTCTTCTTGAGCGCGTCCCGCATCTTCGTGTAGCGCTCCAGCGCCGGACGGCCCTCGTTGTTGCAGTTGTCGTACTTGAGGTAGTCAACGCCCCAGTCGGCGAACGTCTGAGCGTCGAGCTCCTCGTGGTCCAACGCGCCCGGCATCGTCTTCGCGCACGTCATGACACCGGCACTGGTGTAGATGCCGAACTTCAGGCCGCGTGCGTGGATGTAGTCGGCCAAAGCCTTCATGCCGCTCGGGAACCGCGTCGGGTGGTTGCGCAGCCGCCCGGTCGCCGGGTCGCGGGTGAGGTCGGCCCAGCAGTCGTCGACGTTCACGTACTGGTAGCCCGCGTCCTTCAAACCCTTGGACACGAAGATGTCCGCCATGTCGCGGATCATCTGCTCGTTGATGGCACAGCCGGTGGTGTTCCAGTTGTTGAACCCCATCGGCGGCGTCAGCGCGAGCGTCGGATCTGCTTCGACAGCGGTCGCCGGGGTCGCGGGTACCGCGACGGACGCTGCGACGAGCGCCAGCGCGGTGAGTAAGGCTCTCACTTGGGCTTCTCCAGGGTGATCGCGAAGACGTGCAGGCGTGGCCCGCTCGTCTTGGGCAAGGTGACGGCGGAGAGTTCCTTCGCGGCGTCCAGCTCGATCGTCTGGTGGAAGATCGACACCTGCTTCTGCACCGGCCCGGACGGCGTGTGCATCAACGTCGTGGCAACGGGTTCCGACTCGCCGAACTGCGGCCGCTGCTGCCACGCCGTCACCCGGAACCGAGCGGGAACCGAACCGTCGGCATACCCGAGAGTCCCGTCCGCCTCGACGTTGTTGGTGTCGGCGGCCGCGAGCAGGTGCAGCTTCACGTACTTCCCGGCAGGAACAGCCAGCGTCTGCCCCGCAGCGACGACGTTGTTCCTGCTCGCCTCGTCACCGTTGTGGAACTCGAACAGGATGCTGTCGTCGGTCACCGAGCCGGTCTGCGGCAGCTGCGCGGCCGGGTAGGTGTTGCCGGAACCGTCGAAGTCGCCGTCACGGCTGGTGAACTCGTTGGACAGACCGTCGTTGTCGAACGAGGCGCTGATGTCCACCGGCACCGCACTGCCACCGGGCGGCAACGCGGGCAGACCCCAGCGCCGTCCAGGTTCGACCACCCGCACCGGCGCGATGGTGAAGTCGCGCTCGCCGCGAGCGTGGATCAACGCTTCCTGACCACGACGAAGTTCCAGCTCCACCACGCCGTCGCGAACGCTCCACCGGGAACAGCCGCGCACCTCGATGCGGCCCTCGATGCCCGTCCGGATACGGCACGGCTGGCCGGCTTCACTGTGCACCCGCACGAACCGCGTCCTGCCGCCCCGCCGCACCGCGCTGACCAGGAACGCACCCTCGGTGCGGGTGTCGTGGATCGTGACGTCCTGCCACACCGCGGGCACCGCCGGGAAGATCCGGATCAGCCCGCCCCAGCTCTGGATCAGCATGTCCTGCAACGACTTGGCGGCCGACAGAGGCGTCTCGATCACCGGACCTGCCTCGAAGTACATCGTGTTGGGCTGGGCGAACCGGGCGACGAACTCGCGCAGGTACTTCAGCGCCTCGTCGCCGCGGGTCATCTGGGCGGCGATCGAGGCCGCGCCGGTGAAGGTGAAGCCGCGCAACGAGCCTTCGAAGCTCAGCCAGTGCTTCAGCGAGCGTTCGATCAGGTCACGGCGTTCCGGCTGCTCCCAGGTGACCTCGTGCAGCGGGTAGACCGCGAGCATGTGCGAGTAGTGCCGGTGCGACTTGGCGAACGGCACCCCGGCGCCGATCATGAACCCGCCCGCGTCCGCCGGGTACTCGACGAGCTGGTCGAGCACCTCCTGCCACTTGGGCGCCAACGGGTCTGCGATCTTCAGGATCCGAGCGGACTCGATCAACGTCCGGCACGACCACCGCAGCAGGGCCAGGTCGAAGTTGCAGTCCGGCGCGACGCCGTACTCGGGCGAGTAGGTGGGCAGCAGGTGCAGCTTGCCGTCGTTGCCCTTGCGCAGGAAGTGCAGGTAGTAGTTGGTTGATCGGCGCAGCACGGGGAAAACGGTGTCGCGCAGGATCCGTTCGTCCATCGAGTGCCGGTAGCTGAGCCACGCGTTGTGCAGCAACCACGGCAGGTTCCCGATCTCCGGGTCCGGCGAGGGGTGCAGCGGCGAGCCGACGAACCCCGCGTCCTGGAACGTCGGATCGGTGCTGCGGCGCAACCCCATCGAGTCGGCGCGGAACTCGGGCCTCAGCGCGTCGACGAGGATCTGCTGGTTCTGCGAGATCGTGCGCGGGATCGGGTCCAGCTCGAGGTGGTTCGACGCGAGCACGGCCCAGTACTCCAGCTGGGCGTTGAGGTTGAACCACACCGACGGCCACGGCGTCGGCTCGAGCCACGGCCCGGTGGTGGGCATGATCGGGGCTTCCGCGCGGGCACCGGACGCGAGTTTGTACAGCTGAATCCAGTAGAAGCTCTGCATCAACGCGTCCGGCACGGACACGAAACTCTTGCGGTAGAAGCGATGCCACCACTTCTGGTGCTGGTACCGCAGCATCTCCGGGATCGACGCCTTCGCGACCGCGTCCCTCGCCGTCGCCTCGGCGGTGCGGTCCGGGAACGAGTGCGCGACCGACAGCAGCAGTTTCGCACGGCCCTGCCTGCTGATGCGGTACGCCGTCGCCGTCTGACCGCCCGCGACCATCTCCTGGGTGACGAGCGTCAGCCCGTTCTCCGTGCGCGTGACCGGTTTCGGGTTGAGCGGGAACGTCGCGGGCGGCGGCTCGCGGATGATCCGCGGGCTCATCGCGTCGAGCGCCAGGAACTCCAGCTTGAAGCCGCGTTCACCACTCGAAGGCCGCACTTCCAGGTGCAGCAACGATTTCTCGGCGTGGATGAACGACCGAACCGCGAGCTCGCCCTTGTCCGTGACGATCTTTCCGCGCAGCTCGGCGTTCCACAGGTCGAGCCTGAGATCAACACCGGTGATCTTGCCGACCGGGGTGAGCAGCACGCGTCCGACCGGCAGCCGCGCCACTCCCCACTCGTTCCCGAACTGCGGCCGGTGGTCCTGCACCAGGGCGTGGTCGACGGTGAAGCGGATCGCGTTCGCCCCCGGCTCGCGATACACCGCGGTGGCCAGGAAACCGTTGCCCAGGAACGGACCCTCGTACCAGGCGCGCGGAACTCGCTGCCACACCAGGTCCTGCTCGCCGAGGAACCGCTCCCAGTCGATCCTCGTCGCGCACCCGGCGCTCTCCACGTCCGCACTTGCCGTGACAGGCAACGCCGTGAGCGCCGCGCCAGCCATTGCCCCACCGAGCAGTCCGCGCCGCGACAGATCCACAGAACACCTTTCACGTCCGCGGGCGGCTGCGAACAAAGATCGGAGGTGTACCTACGAGCGCAGCCTATGACGGCCCTCACAGCCGGTCAAGGTCGGTCAACCCTCGGATGAAACCGTTTACCACCGCGAAGCGAGACAAGGCGGTGGCGATCACGCCGCCCCGCCGCGCAGGATGACTCC
>JAVXWK010000423.1:0-2625 GCA_032230575.1 Pseudonocardiales bacterium
CGGATCTGCGACACCGTCACGGTGCTCAGAGATGGTGTGAGCGTTCACAGTGGTCCTCTCGAAGAACTTCCACGCATCGAGCTGGTCTCGTTGATGCTCGGCAGATCCGTGAACGAGATTCAAAAACACGGCACCACGGCGTTCGGCGAAGATCACCACGCCGACACCCAGCCGGTGCTCGAAGCGCTCGACCTGACCAGCAAGCCGCGCATCAGAGGCGTCGACGTCGCGATCCGGCCGGGCGAGGTCGTCGGCCTCGCTGGACTGCTCGGATCAGGACGCACCGAGACCGCGAAAGCGATCATCGGCGCGCTCCCGCTGGATCACGGCACTGTGCTCGTCGCGGGCAAACCCGTGCCGCACAACGTGAAAGCGGCCACCAAGGCCGGCATCAGCATGCTCGCCGAGGACCGCAAGACCGAGGGGATCATCCCGAACCTCTCGGTGCGCGAGAACATCGTGCTGGCCGCGCTGCCGAAGCTCAGCCGGTTCGGCATCACCAGCAGGTCCAAACAGGACCGGATCGTCGACACGTTCGTCAAACGGCTGCGCATCAAGGTGTCCAGCCCGGAGCAGAAGGTCGCGGAACTGTCCGGCGGCAACCAGCAGAAGGTGCTGCTGGCCCGCTGGCTGTGCACCGAACCCAAGATCCTCCTGCTCGACGAACCCACGCGCGGCATCGACGTCGGTGCCAAAGCAGAGGTGCAGGCGCTGATCGACGAGCTCGCGAAGGAAGGCCTGGCGGTGCTGCTGATCAGCTCCGAGCTGGACGAGCTGCTCGACGGCGCGGACCGGCTCATCGTGCTGAGGGACGGGGAAGTCGCGGGTGAGCTGGAGGGAGCCCAGCTCACCCGCGAGCACGTGCTCAAGGCCATCGCGGCGGAGGTGATGGATGACGCTGCAAGCGACCAGAACAGCCGCTAGAACGCGTTGGCTCCAGGACAACGGTGTCTACGTCGCCGTGGCGGCGCTGCTGCTGTTCAACGCCCTGTTCACGGCGAACTTCCTGACGGTCGGCAACTTCCGCACCCAGCTCATCCAGGCCGCGCCCGTGCTGATCGTGGCCCTGGGCATGGCGCTGGTGATCGGCACGGAAGGCGTCGACCTCTCGGTGGGCGCCGTCATGGCGCTGGCCGCCGCGATCATCCCGCTCTACCTGGGCGCCGGCCCGCTGATGGCCATCCTGATGGCGCTGACGGCCGGCCTGGCGGCAGGAGCCTTCAACGGGTTCCTCGTGGCGAAAACAGGCATCCAACCGATCGTCGCCACACTCGCGCTACTAGTGGGCGGAAGAGGCCTCGCACTGGTCATCGCGGACGGCCAACTCGTCCAGTTGCACGACCCGGCGTTCCTCGCCCTCGGCACCGACGACGTGCTCGGAATCCCGATCAGCGTGCTGATCGCAAGCTTGTTGGCACTAACCGTCGCCGGATTGACCAACCGCACCACGTTCGGACGGCAGCTGGTCGCGATCGGCGGCAACCGCAAGGCGGCCACGCTCGCCGGTCTGCCGGTCAACCGCGTGCTGATCGGCGTCTACACCATCTGCGGCGTGCTCGCGGCGATCTCGGGCGTGCTGGCCACCTCCAGGCTCGCCGCCAGCGACCCCGCCGACATGGGCCTGCTGATGGAACTCTCCGCGATCACCGCGGTGGTGGTCGGCGGAACCCCGCTCACCGGCGGGAAGGTGCGTGTTCTCGGCACGGTCATGGGAGTCGTCCTGATGCAGCTCGTCCGGGCCACGCTGATCAAGCACAACCTGCCGGACTCCATCGCGCAGATGATCCAGGCCGCGATCATCATCGCCGCCGTGTACGTGGCACGGGAGCGCCGATGATGACCACAACGGCGACCAGGACCAAGGTCCTGCAACGCCAAGGTGCCGCCGTCGCGCTGATCCTGATGGTCACGGTGTCGTGGCTGGTCTTCCCGCGCTTCGGCAGCCTCGACAACCTCCGCGACCTCGCCCTGCAGGGCTCGTTCCTCGTGGTGATCGCGCTCGGCATGACGTTCGTGATCATCACCGGCGGCATCGACCTGTCCGTCGGCTCGCTCTACGCCCTCGGCGGCGTGCTCGCGGCCTGGGGCTCCCAGTACGGGTTCCTGGTAGCGCTGACACTGCCGTTGCTGGTCTGCGGGGTGATCGGGCTGATCAACGGCCTGCTCATCGCCCGCACGAACATGGCGCCGTTCATCGTCACGCTGGCATCCCTGCTGTTCGCCCGCGGGCTCCTGCTCGCCATCACCGACGAGGGCGCCGACACCTACCAGATCCCACCGGACTCCGCGTTCGTCGAGCTCGGCCGCGGCACGGTCGCGCTCACGGCCGCCGGGCGAAAGGCCGCCGCGAAGGCGAAGCCCCCCAGTCCTGGGCGGAGGTGCGCGCCATCCTCAAGGCCGGGACGCTCACGGAGAAGGACCTCGAAGTGCTTGACGTCCTCCTCCGGCAGCCGGACTGGACCGAACGGAGCAAGCTCCACGACCTCACGGGCTACAGCCCCGACGCCAGCACCTTGGGCGTCTACCTCAGCCACCTGGGCGCGCAGGGCCTTATCGAGAAGGAACGCGGACGCGTTCGACCCGTCCCATGGCTCCGTCCCCTCCACGGAGGTGCGCCCCATGGCT
>JAVXWK010000428.1:0-13287 GCA_032230575.1 Pseudonocardiales bacterium
GCAGGCCTCCACTGAGGCCGAGGTCAGGGTGTTCGGCCCGAAACCGGCACGAGACGCCCACCTGATCGGCCACCAGGAGGTCTCCGTACCCCGCAAGGGAGATCTGAAAGCCAGCCGCGAGGCACGCGCGGCGCTGAAAGCCTGGCGACCGGACGTGGTGCACGCGCAGGACCGCCGCAGCGGACTCGTCTGTGCCGGTCTGGGCGACATCCCGGTCGTGCACACCTATCACGGTGTACCGGACGACGTGAGCGAACAGTGGTTCCGCGCCGCAACTCCACCTAGGCCGTCGATGTACACGATGACCGTGCTGGCCGCGGACGCCCTCGTCGCTCGCAGGGTCGCCCGCACGATCGTCCCGGCACCCGCGATGGGCAAGTTCCTCCGCGAACGCCTGCGCGTGCCCGCCCAGCGGATCACGCACATCGACAACTGCGTCACGATCGGCGACGCCGAACCGCCGACCAGCCCGGTGCGCCGCCTGCTGTTCGTCGGCCTTCTCACCGAACGCAAGGGCTTGCCGATCCTGCTGGAGGCACTGCGCGGCGCGCTCCCCCGAGACGTGACGCTCACCGTCGCAGGCGACGGCCCACTCCGCGCCAAGTGCGAAGAGCTCGCACAGGGCCTGCCCGTCGAGTTCCTCGGCTTCCGCACCGACGTGCCCGAACTGATCGGCAAGCACGACGCCCTGGTCCTGCCGTCCACAATGGAACAACAGCCGCTGGTGATCGCCGAGGCCATGGCCGCGGGGAAGCCGGTGGTGGCAACGGACACCGGCGGCGTGGCGGACATGCTCGACGTGCCTGGCACCGCACTCCGCCTCGCCGCACCCGACAACCCCGCCTCACTGGCCAAGCAGCTGCGGGCGCTCTTCGCCGACCCGGACCCGGCCGTGACGGGCCGGTTGCTGGCTCAGAACGCCCGCGAGCGCTTCAGCTCGGAGGTGTGTGCTCAGCGCCACCTGGAGCTGTACCGGGGGCAGAGCCCCCCGGCTTAGGAGGAATCGGCGGTAGCGTCGGCTTCGTCGTGGTCGTGGGCGGTGTGATCGGCACCGTCGGCGGCTTGATCGGCGGCGAAGTCGGCCCGGCCTTCGGCTTCACCAACACCTTCGCGTCCGCACCGGCCAGCTCGAACGGAAGCGTCGGCGCCACTCCGTTGATGTCGACCAGCCCGGCCGGCGGCGTCACCTGGACCACCGTGCTCGTTGGGTTCACCACCACCCAGCCATGGCTGTACGCGCGTGTCCACAACCCGTTGGGCATCCGGTTCGCCGCCTCGACTGCCTCGCCCAGCCCCGCCTCCTGGTACTGCGACCACGAGGGGTTCTTGTAGTCGGGCGACGCGCCGTTCCAGCACGTGTACGGACCCGCGAGCAACGCTGCCGTGGCGTACCCGACCCGTTCCTCGCGCGGGCTCGCGGTGTGGGTGACCAGCAGCAGCCACGACTCGCCGAGCGCCGCCTGGGCGCGCAGTTCCTTGAACTCGTTGCCGCGGAACGTGAGCAGCTCGGCGCCGCCGCCGTCGTCGCGCAGACCGAAGTTCTCCTCCATCGCGCCGTCGTAGCGGGAGTGCGCGGTCCACCGGCCGGGCCGCAGATGCGACTCGGACACGTTGGGCACCAGCATCTTCCCGGCCTTCTGCAGCTCGTCGCCCGCGATGCCGAGGAACGAGTCGTAGCCGTCGCGCAGCAACCGATCGGTCGCCTCGACGTCCGCGGTTCCCTTGAGCACAGCCGGGGAGTAGAACCGCAGCGAGCTGAAGTCGTTGTCCGCCAGCACTCCGTCCCAGCCCTCGCGGACGACCTCGTCGACCACCGACTTCGTCCACGCGCGCTGGTAGGCCTCGGTCCACACCGTCATCTGCCAGTGCTTCTCGTAGCCGTCCCACTCGATCCGCTTGTCCGCGGTGTCGACGGCGAACCAGTCCGGGTGGGTCTTCTCGGTGGCCGCGAACCCGAGCCCGGTCGGCAGGTACGTTGCGTCGATGCCGTTGTCGACGGTGCCGGGGTAGTTGCGCGTGCTGGAGAAGTCCTTGTACACCAGCACCTTCACCTTGGGGTTCAGCTGCCGCAGACGACGCAACGCCCCCGTCTCCCACGCGTTGAGCACCACCAGCTGGTAGTGCTCCGCGGCGAACTTGAGCTGCAACGACGTCGGCTTCGCACCGATGCCGTACCACCAGGCGCACGGCGCGAGTGGCTTCGGGTGAGGACCGCTGACGACCGAGGGATCCGGCGGGGCGAGACTGTCCTGCGCGGCTCTGTCGGAGACCGGCAGGTAGGTGCACGCGCTCGCGGTGAACACGAGCAGCACCGCCAGGAGACGACCTGTCAGCGATTCCTTCGGCAACACAGCTCACCCACCGTCAACAGCACGATTTTGACGTCCAGCCACAGCGACCAATTTGCGATGTAGTAGTTGTCGTACCGAGATCTGTCCACGATCGAGGTGTCCCCTCTCAATCCGTGGACCTGGGCGAGCCCGGTCAATCCGGTGGGTACCCGATGGCGCGCCCAGTATAGTTCGTGGATCGCCGAGAACTGGCGAACGAAACCCGGCCTTTCCGGCCGTGGCCCGACAATGCACATGTCGCCGCGCAACACGTTCCACAGCTGCGGCAACTCGTCGAGCGAGGTCCTGCGCAGGAACGCGCCGACCGGCCCGACCCGCGCGTCGCCCTCCACCGACCACCGGACGTCCGAGTCGTCGACGCCGGTCTGCCGGACGCTGCGCAGCTTGAGGATCACGAACTTCCGGTCGTCCATGCCGACGCGGACCTGCCGGAAGATGATCGGCCGGCCGCTCTCGAACAACACCGCGAGCGCGCACAGCGCGATGACCGGCGAGAGCACGATCAGCGCGAGCGCCGCGAGCGACCGCTCCACCAGGCGCTTGATCCACCAGGTCGGCCTCGCGGTCGGTGCCGTGCTCAGCCGCAGCAACGGGTAGCTGCGCAGCCGTTCGACGTCGGGCCCGTCCTGGTGCAGCTCGAACATCCGCGGCACGACGAGCGTCGAGCAGCCGAGCCGATGCGCGGTGACGGCCGCGTCGACCAGCGGTGAGTCGACGGCGTGTGAGAACGCGATCACCACGGTGCCGACGCCGAGCCGTTCGATGGCCGTGGCCAGGTCCTCGTGCAGCAGGTCCACGGGCAACTTCCGGTCACTCAGCGGTTCCGGGTCGATGAACCCGACCGGGCGCAGGCCGTACTCGGGATGGCGCAGCATCACCTCGGCCAGGTCGGTGCCGACCTGACCCGCGCCGATCACGATCGCCCGGTCGCAGCGGTCGAACCGGCGGCGGCACCACCTGCCGAACCCGAACACCGCCAGCCTGGCCGGTTCGCCCACGACGGTGAACGCCACAGCACCTGCCAGGAGCTGCGGAAACACGTCCGGCGACCAGCCGACGGCCAACGCCACGACGCTCACCGCGGCGAACGCGATCGCCGTCGTGGCCAGCGATCGCGGCAGATCCTGCAGCCACGAGAGCATCAGGCGCCGGCGGTAGATCCGCCCGGACGCCCGCACGGCCAGCAGCGCGCACGCCAGCACGAACGCCCACCCGCCCGGCACGGCGGTCTTGGCCGCCATCACGAGCAGTGCGGCCGCATCCACCAGGACGAGCAACACCGCCACCCCGTTGATCCGGCCGAGCAAGCCGCGCGGACGCACCTCGTCACGCACCGGCGCCATCGGCGCCGTCAGCTCGCCCGCGAACCACTCTTCCAGGGGAAGACCCACCCTTGACCCCGCCTCAGCGCTTTGTCTCATTCGAGATCACCCGATCGAGATCATCTGGGAGGAAAATGTTCCGAGAATGACGGCAGCGAGCCCCGTCGTCACCCGTTCGAGGAACACTCGTACCCCTTTCGAATTACATCCGGAATCAGTTCGGCCTTCCGCTCCCCTGTTGCCGAGCAGAAGTCAGCCAGGGGTGGCCCGAAATTTACTGCCGGGCGTGCGAATAATTCTCGCCGCCGCTCTGAGACAACATGAAATGGGGTGCCGCATGACAGTCGACGGACGTGAGGTCCGCACCTCGCCGACGCCCGGCCCAAGACCCGCGACGGCGATCGCGACACCGGTCCGCGGGCGTGCACACGTCGTGCTGCCCGCCTACAACGAGGCCGCCTCGCTCCCGTCGTTGCTGCGCCGCATCGCCGACGTCGCGCGCACCGAACAGGTGACTGTGTGGGTGGTCGACGACGGGTCGTCCGACGGAACGGGCGACGTGGTGGAGGGCATGACCGACCTGGCGGGGCTCGACGTCCGGCTGGTCCGCCACCCGGTGAACCTCGGCCTCGGCCAGGCGGTCCAAACAGGACTGAGGACCGCGCTCCGCGACGCCGGCGAGGCCGACTTCATCGTGGTGATGGACGCCGACGACACGCACGACCCCGCACTGGTCACCAGGCTGGGCAACGAGATCCTCGCCGGGGCCGACGTGGTGATCTGCTCCCGGTTCGTGGCCGGCGGTGACGACAAGACCGCCCCGCTGTTCCGCCGGATGCTCTCGCGCGGTGCCGCCGTGCTGTTCCGCCGCGTGCTCGGGCTGGTCGACGTGCACGACTTCACCAGCGGGTTCCGCGCGTACCGGGTCAGCCTGCTCACCCGCGCTTCGACGCACTGGGGCGAACGGCTCGTCGAGGAACGCGGGTTCGCCTGCATGGTCGAGCTGCTGCTCAAGCTGCGGCACTGCCACCCGGTGATCACCGAGGTGCCGCTGGAGCTGCAGTACGACCGCAAGCAGGGCCCGAGCAAGCTCCAGCTGCGCCGCACGATCGTGCAGTACGTCCGGCTGCTCGCGCGGGATCGGCTCACGCCCGCGCCGTACCGGGAGCTGTGATGCGCACGGTCGTCATCGGCGGTGGCATCTGCGGCCTCGCGGTCGCACACCGCCTGGCCCGCGAGGGCGTCGAGGTCACGCTGCTCGAGGCCTCCGACCAGCTCGGCGGGCTCGGCACGTTCTTCCCGTGGCGCGACAGGTGGGTCGAGCGCTTCTACCACTGCGTCATGCCGACGGACGAGAACCTGTTGCCGCTGCTGGGAGAGCTCGGGCTGGGCGACGACGTCCGCTGGGAGCGCACCAGCATGGGCATGATCGTCGACGGCAGGCACTACCCGTTCAACTCGGCGCTGGACCTCCTGCGGTTCACCGCATTGGGTGTCGTCGACCGGGTCCGGTTCGGTGCCGTGTCGGTGCTGCTGCGCAGGCTGGGCAAGGGCAAGGACCTCGACAACCTGCGCACCGAGGACTGGTTGCGCGGCCTGTACGGCGACAAGGTGTGGGAGAACCTCTTCGCGCCGCTGTTCGGGTCGAAGTTCGGCGCGGCGTTCGGTGACGTGCCCGCGCTGTACCTGTGGCAACGTCTGGGCCGCGAACGCAACGTCGCCGTGCGCGGCTACCCGCGAGGTGGCTACAAGTCGATCATCGACGCGCTGAGGGCCTCGATCGAGTCGCACGGCGGGACCGTGCGGACGTCCGCTCCGGTCAGGGTGCTGCGGGACGGCGAGGTCGAGCTCGACGGCGAGACGATCAGGGCCGACCGGATCGTGTCCACGCTGCCGCTGCCGGCGTTGCGGCAGGTGGCGGACCCTGAGCTGGCGCCGCTGCTGCCGTCCGTTCAGCTGCGCTACCAGGGCGTCGTGAACGCGCTCTTCGTGCTGCGCAAGCCGTTGTCCGGCCACTACTGGACGCCGGTGCTGCGGTCGGGCACCGAGTTCGACGGCGTCGTCGAGATGTCGCCGCTGACCGGGCCGGTCGACGGACGGCACCTCGCGTACGTCATGCGCTACACCGGCCGGGACTCCTCGTTGTTCGCCGAGGAAGAGAGCTCGATCGCGGCCAGGTGGACCGAGCAGCTGCGGTCGCTGCACCCCGGCGCGGATGTCGAGGAGGTGCACGTCTTCCGCGCGCCGTTCGTGGAACCCGTGTACCCGGTGGGATATCTGGCTGCCCGACCGGCGGTGGAGGTGGCGGGCACGTCACTGCTGCTCGCCACCACCGCGCACGTCTACCCCTCGGTGACGAGCTGGAACTCGAGCGTCGGGCTGGCCAACCGGGTGTCGGAGACCATCCTGCGCACGGCGGTCTCGATGAGCCCGGACGGCGAACCCGTGCCGTAGGGCGACGGGATGCCGGCCAGCCGGGCGCGGTGCCCGCTCACGTCGTCGAGCCACCGCAGCACCTCGGTCCGCACGCGGGGACCGGGCGGTACGAGCGTGCCGAACGTGCCCTCGATCTCGGGCCGTTCGGTGCTGCGGCGGACCACGACGACAGGCCGCTTGAGGACGCTGACCTCCTCCTGCACGCCGCCGGAGTCGGACACGAGCACGGCGGACCAGCGCGCCAGCGAGAGGAAGTCCTTGTAGGACTGGGGTTCGATCACCCGCAGCCGGGTGAGCAGGTGGTCGAGCCCGAAGGCGGCCACCTGCTTCGCGGTGCGCGGGTGCAGCGGCAGGACCACCGGCAGCGGCAGCCTGGCGAGCTCGGTGAGGATGGTCTCCAGGTTCTCCCGGCAGTCCACGTTCTCCGGCCGGTGCACGGTGGCGAGCACGTAGGAGTCCTGCTGGAGCCCCAGCTCCACGATCAGCCGCCGTGAGTCGTCGTGGCTCGGGAGCGCTTCCTCCAGCGCTTCCACGACCGTGTTGCCGGTGACCGTGATCCGGTCGGCCGCGACGCCTTCAGCGACCAGGTTGGCGAAGTTGATCGACGTCGGTGCGCAGCAGAGGTCGGCGAGGTGGTCGATGGCGACCCTGTTGTGCTCCTCCGGCATGGCGCGGTCGTAGCTGCGCAGGCCGGCTTCGACGTGCACCAGCGGCAGATCGTTCGCGTTGGCGGCCAGCGCACCCGCGAGCGCGGAGGTCGTGTCACCCTGCACGATCACCACATCGGGTGATTCTTGGGCGAACTGCGCGTCCAGTGCCGCGACAGCGTTGCCCAGCTGAGCACCCCGCCGCCCGCCGCCCAGGCCGAGCTCGACGAAGCTGCCGGGTTCCGCGATGTCCTGCCGGATGCGCGCGTACATCGTGCGGTCGTAGTGCTGTCCTGTGTAGACAACGGATGCCTCTTCGCCGAACCGGCGGATGAGTGGCGCGAGCTTGATCAGTTCCGGCCGCGTGCCGCACACCAAGGTGATTCTCACCGGCCGCACCCTAGAACCAGGCACGGAATTTCCGTTGGCGTGTCAGTCGATCGGGTGAGTCGCGGCTTGATCTGGTCCGGAAATTGTTGCAGCGCAACTAATGTGTGACGGTGTTCAAGAGACCCGTCGCGGTGGTCATCGCCGCGATCACCGCTGCCGCACTCACCGCCTCGTCGCACGCCGCCACGCCGATGCTGCCGGACCTGCGCCAGGCTCCCGTCGGCTGCCCGGGCGGATATGACGGCGACGCGAACAGGTGCGACGCCTGGGACGTCTGCATGGTCACGGACCCCTCCGCGCCCGGCGGCCCGTGCGTCCACGAGGGCGACATCAAGGCTGTGCGCCTCAGGTTCACCACTTCGGTGGACAACATCGGTGACGGCCCGTTTCTCGCGCACGCCCACCGCACCAGCACGGCCCAGCCCCGCATGTCGGTGCGGCAGGCGATCCAGTCCGATGTGGACGGACCGATCCCGATGACGTACGCCGAGGCGCAGCACCGCACCTCGACATGGTCGTACTACGAGCCCGCGGCCGCGCACGAGCACTGGCACCTGATGGGCTTCGAGTACTTCCAGCTGCGCACCCCGGCGGGCGAGACGGTCGTGACGGACCGCAAGAACGGCTTCTGCCTCGGCGACCGCTACACCAACGTGGACGCGGAATCCCTGGCCCACCGGCCCGGCGACGCCGACAGTCACACCGGCAAACTCGCGGCACTGCTCGACGGCCACAAGTGCCAGCACCACAACCCGGAGGCGCTGGACGTGTTCTTCGGGATCTCCGTCGGCGAGGGCGACGACTACAAGTACCAGGTGGAGTTCCAGTGGCTCGACCTCACGCGGGTCGCCTCCGGGGTCTACGACGTGGTGACGGTCGCGAACCCCGATCGCCAGCTGCAGGAGAAGAACTACGACAACAACGCGGCGTCGATGGCCATCTCGGTGCAGTGGCCGGGCCGAGCCCTGCGCGCGCCGGCCAAGATCACGCGACCGCCGGTCGTGAAGCTGCTGCGCGGCTGCCCCGGCAAGATGCGCTGTGCGAACGAGCCCTGACAGTTCACCGCGTTGCCGTCAGAATCGGCGGATGTCCTTCCTGATCGGCGGACGACCGCTGGCCGACCGGCTCGTCGCGGAGCTGCCCTCGTTCGTGCGGCGGGTGCTCGTGGAGATCACTGAGCGGGTGCCGGAGTACCAGCAGCTGCCCGGTGAGGAGCTGGCCGGCGACATCACGCGCGTGATCGAGCAGACCCTGCGGGCGTTCGCCGAGGTCCTGCGCACCGGGGTGCTGCCGACCGGCGAGGAGTTGCGGTTCCTGCGCGAGTCGGCTGCGCGGCGGGCCGAGGAGGGCGTGCCGATCGACGTCGTGCTCACCGCGTACCACGTGGGCATCCAGGTCGTGTGGGAAGCGCTGGTGCCCGACGCCCGACCGGAGGAGGTCGGGCAGGTGCTGCAACTAAACGCGCTGGCCATGCGCTACCTGCAGGTGGTCACGCCGATGGTGAGCGCCGGATACCTGGACGAGCGGCAGACGATCTTCGACGACGAGCGGTCCGCACGGCACACGCTGCTGACCGGGTTGCTCGCCGGAACCGTTGAGGCATCAGGACCTTACGTGGTGCTGGCGCTGCACGTGCCGCCGCATCCGGACGAGCTGCTGCCCGGCGTGGACGCTTCCGTTGCGGCACGGCGGAAGCTGCGGCGGCTGCGCACGGAACTCGAGCGGCACAGCCGGGAGCCGGTGCTGTCGTCGCTCGGGGTGGACGGCGGGCTGGCGTTGCTGCCCGGTGAGGACTTCCCGCTCGACCGGATCGTGGCGGACGTGGCGCGGTCCACGGGCGTGCCGTTGACAGTGGCGGCGGTCGCGGCCCCACCCTCCGGGGTCGCGGCCGCCGCCGGGCTCGCGCGCGAGGTGCTCGACGTCGCGCTGCGGTCAGGTCCTGGCCTGTACCGGCTGGCCGATGTCCTGCTGGAGTACCAGTTGTCCCGTCCCAGCGCGGCTCTCGGACCTCTCGCTGCTGTGGTTGCGCCGTTGTCCGATGAACTTGTTGGCACGCTTGAGGTTTATCTCCGGCGTGGCTCGCGGCGTCCGGCTGCCTCGGAGCTGCACGTGCATCCGAACACAGTGGACTACCGGTTGCGCCGGGTGGCCGAGCTGACCGGCCTGGACCCAACGCGGATCGAGCACGTCACGCTGCTGACCGCGGCGCTGGCGGCCCGGTCAGCCACCGATCAACGGCAGAACGGATCTTGAGCAGTCCGGGGTCCGTGCGTTCGGCGGAGTCGTTGGCGCACAGGTCTTGCAGGACGATGTTGCGCCCGCCGTCCAGGAGCTGCGACTGGTACGGCGTGACGATGCCGTCGTGACGACTGGCGATCGTCGTGCACCTTCCGCGCGCCACCGAGGAGCTTCACGTAGTACTGCGCGAGAAGCCCACCTGCGAGTGCTCGACGAGGTCCACTTCGGACACTCCCGTCACGGTGCGCATCTCGTCGACCAACCGGCTCAGCTCCGCGCCGCGAACAGTACTGCGATCACTTGGCGGCCTTCACGATCGCCGCCGCGAACGCCTTCATGCCCGCCGCGTTCGGGTGCAGCGGTGCGGCGATCGTCGTCGGGACCAGGCCCTCCAGGTAACGGTCAGCCGGCGCGGCACAGATGTCGTGGCCGACGGTGACCGCCGCGAAGTCCACGAACGCCGCTCCGCGCTTGGCCGCTTCGGCCCTGGCGGTCGCGCTGATCCGGTTCATGACGCTCTGCAGGTAGTCGCCGTCGCGGCCCCAGACCGGCTGGGTCGGGTAACAACCGCCCGGCCTGAGGTAGGTGCCGTAGCCGGTGACCAGCAGTTTCGCGTTCGGTGAGCGCTTCTTGACCGCGTCGAGCGCGGCGCCGAACTCCGGGGCCCACTTGGCGACCTCGGCGGCCAGCTGGTCCTGGCCGCCGGCGTTGTAGCGGTCGTAGCAGGAGATCCCCGCAGGTTCGGGCAGGAAGTTGACGCAGCTCAACGCGGTCTGGAAGAGGCCGACGTCGTTGGCGCCGATGGTGACCGAGACGAGGTCCGTGCTCGGCTTCAGCGCGTCGAGCTGCGGCGCCAGCACACCGAACCGCTGCCCCGCGAGATCGTCGGTGACCGCACCACTGCACGTGACGTCGGTGAGATTCGCGCCGAGCGTGCTCGCGGCGACCTGCGGGTAGTTCCGGTCGCTGCGCAGGCACCACAGGGCGGGGTCCTGGTTCGGGATGAGCGGTCCGGCCGCCGCCGAGTCGCCCAACGCCACGTACTCGAGCGTGTCCGCCTGTGCTGTGGTTGTGCTGGCGACCAACGCCGCCACGAACGCCAACCCGGCCACAATCCGCATCCCGAACCTCCAACGTCATCGTCAGGTCAGCTCATCGTGGTGGTTCTGGTCACTGATCCAGGTGGGACGTTGCCCAGAGTCACCCCGTCGTGTTTGTGACCGATCACAATGGAGGCGTGACTCCTGGGGAACTCCTCTCGTTGGCCGCCCAGTCGTGCGTGGACGCGGCCAAGCTGCTGCACGAGGTTCGCGTCGACGTTGCCGCGAAGGGTGCGTTCGACCAGGTCAGCTCGGCCGATCTGGAGGTCGAGGCGTTCCTGCGTTCGGCTCTGACCAGTGGTGTGCCGGGTTCGGCGGTCGTCGGGGAGGAGCTCGGGAGCGCCTCGGCTTCGGTCACCTGGTTCGTCGACCCGATCGACGGGACGCGGAACTTCGTGCGCGGCATCCCGCTGGCGTGCATCTCGGTGGCGGCGGCCGTGGAGGGTTCGCTGGTCGCCGGGTGCGTGCTCGATCCGTTCCGCGACGAGCTGTTCACGGCGGCTGTCGGTGTGCCGTTCTCGGTGCGTTCGTCGGGCTTGGTCATTGCTCCCGGCGTGAGTCCGCGACCGCTCGTGCTGACCGACATCCCGTTGCCCGGCAGCCCCTACCGCGGCGAGATGGAGCTGCTGAGCTCGCTGATGGAGGTCGCGGACGTGCGGCGGGTGTACGTGACCGCACTGTCGCTCGCCTGGGTCGCGGCGGGCAGAGCGGACGCGGCGGCGAACCTCGGCATCCACCCGTGGGACGTGGCGGCGGGTTCGGTGCTGGTGCGGGAGGCCGGTGGCGAGTTCTGGCCCGTCGGCTCGGACGGATTCGTGGCCGGCCGTGGTGAGATCGTCCCTTGGCTGCGCTCACGGCTGGAGGCCATCGTCTCGTGATCGATCTCAGCGGCAAGGTCGTGCTGGTCACCGGAGCCGGCGGCACCATCGGCTCCGGCATCGCCCGCCGGTTCTCCGACGCGGGCGCATTGGTCGTGCGCCACAACGGTATCGCGGACGGCGACCTGCGCACGGACGCTCAGCGCGTGGTGTCGTCCGCTGCCGCAGTTCATGGTCGGCTGGACTTCGTGGTGAACAACGCCGGCGTGCAGCCCGTGGAACCGTTGGCGGACATGACCGTCGCGCAGTGGCAGTCCGTTGTGGACACGAACCTGACCGGTCCGTTCGCCGTGACCCAAGCCGCGGTGGGGTTCTCGGTCAACTCGATCACGCACATCGCGTCGATCGAGGGCTCTTTCCCTGCCGCTGGACACGCCCACTACAGCGCCTCGAAGGCCGCCCTGATCATGCACGCGCGGGCGGCGGCTTTGGAGTACGGCCCCCGCATTCGCGTCAACACGGTCTCGCCGGGCCTGATCGACCGCCCCGGCATCGCCTCGCAGTGGCCGGAAGGCGTCGCGCGGTGGCGGGCAGCAGCGCCGTTGGAACGCCTTGGTACTGCTCAAGACATCGGCAACGCCTGCGTGTTCCTGGCTTCAGACCTGGCTTCCTGGATCACCGGCCACGACCTGGTCGTCGACGGCGGCGTGACGGCCCGCCCGACCTGGTAGCCACTGCGCGACTTCTGACACGAGCGAGACGTGATCGCTGTGGCCCACACCACTGCGCCCAACGGGTAACCGGGCGCCCGAGTCGGGAACTCTCCGGTACCGGAACGATGCCGCGAACCTCGGTGTCACCCAGGGTTACAAGATCATCATGCGACAACGCTTGCGCTGGTCAGCACCATCGCAAGTGGGTGAAGCGCGTGGTGCCCCCGACGGGATTCGAACCCGTACTGTGATCCTTTTAAGGGACCTGCCTCTACCGATTGGGCTACGGGGGCGCGGTGAGCCTAGGCCTTGATCGTCGGCTTGTGTGAGCGGATGGTCTTTTCTCGCCCGCACGGCCCAGCGAATTGGACTAGAGCGAGCATCCGGGTAAGCGTCGAACGGACCCGAACATCAGCGTGCCCTCCCCGCTCCGAGCAGCTCCTTGAAGCGCAGCGCGACCCAGTCGTGGACTGCGGCGGAGACCGAGTTGTCGCCAGCGCGGTGCTCGAACCAGCGCCAGTCGCAGTTCACGTTGATCTCCAGGAACACGTGGTCGGAGCCGGTGACGAGCAGGTCGAACGCCGCCACCTGCACTCGCCAGTGGCGTGCCAGAGCCAGAAGCCGGTCCGACAGCGAAGTAGGCACCGACGTGGGCGTCACGCGCACGGCGTCGGGGTCCACCCAGAGCTGGGCCGGGTCGAGCTTGTCGACCTGGAACGCGATGCAGCGCTCCCCCACCACGAACACGCGCAGCTCGGTGTCGGACGGGACGTACTCCTGGACGATCACCGGCGCGGGCTCGGGTGCGTCCGAAGCGCGTGAGGTCTCGAGAGGGCGGGGGAACAGGCCGTGCTGCACACCAGGCCGCGGTTCGAGCAGATGGCGTCCGGCGGTCTTCACGATGCAATGGCCGCCGCCGGGGCGTGTACGGCCTGGACGCGTCGTCACGGCCGTGCGCGGCACACGCAGCCCAAAAGAAGACGCATCGGAAAGCTGCGTGAGGCGGTCCAGATGCGTCGAGAAGCGCGAGGGGTTCACGTGAGCCCAGTCGGAGCGTGAGGACAGCCAGTTGGCCACTGAGGCCCACTGGTCGACCGCGTAGGCGCCGGCCAGGGTTCCTGGCTCGACCGGGATGGCGGACAGCTCGAAGTGGCGGCGCCACACCAGAAGCGGGCGCAGCAGCCAGCGGTCGAGCTCGACGAGAGGCTGGTCCGTGTAGACGGACAGAGGCAGGTCGACGCAGCGGTCGGCGTCGATGCGGGCCATGCGGAT
>JAVXWK010000430.1:0-10832 GCA_032230575.1 Pseudonocardiales bacterium
GCGAAGGCGCTGAAGTCAGGGCTCCAGGGCACACTCAACTGGGCGCCCGGCGTGATGGTCGCGTGGACGTAGGTGATGGGTGTGTGCGTGGCGCCGGGCCCTTGGAAGGACCCGAGGTTGCCTGCGACCAAGCGCAGCAGCGCGCCGCCGTCGTGGCTGCTCAGCAGGGTGAGGTTGTCGCGGGTGATGGGTTGATACCGCGCCGGGGCGAACTTGAGGCGCCTGGGAAGGTTCACCCAGAGCTGTACGGCGTGGAACGGCCCACCCTGGCGGTAGGCGCGCTCAGTGGGCAGTTCGTCGTGCAGGATCCCGGCGCCCGCGGTCATCCACTGGGTCTCGCCCTCACCGATGACCCCACCGCCGCCGTTCGTGTCGTGATGGGATATCTCGCCGTCCAACACGTAAGAGACGGTCTCGAAACCGCGATGTGGATGCCACGGTGCTCCGCGAGCTTCCTCGGGCCCGTTGACGAGTGGCCCCACATGGTCCAGCAGCAGGAACGGGTCCGAATCAGCTAGCGAGACCGGGCCAGGGAAGGGCCGCGCGACCTGGAAGCCGCCGCCCTCGGTCTGCTTCAACGAAGCCACGACCTGGCGCACCGGCCGGGCCGTCGTAAGGCCAGGCTCAGGCCGCGGCACCCGCGGCAGGACGAGCGGGTTGTCGACGGTGATGGCGGGCATCGCAGCCTCCATGACTTGAAGGTTCAAGTGACACTGACATCAATCACTTGAATCGTCAAGTCATTCCCCTACTCTGGACCCATGACCGATCGGAAGCCCCGCAAGCGACGATCACAAGCCGAGCCGACCCGGTGGCTCACCGCCGACGAAGAGGCGGCGTGGCGGGCGTTCGCCAGCGTCCTCGTCCATCTGCCGTGGGCGCTGGAATGCCAGCTCCAGCGTGACGCCGGCCTGAGCTTCATCGAGTACCACGCGCTGGCGATGCTCTCGGAGGCTCCCGACCACACCCGGAGAATGAGTGAGCTCGCCGCGGTCACGAACGCCTCGCTCTCCCGGCTGTCCCATCTGATCAAGCGCCTGGAGGCTCGCGGCTTCGTCCGGCGCGAGGCCGACCCGACGGACGGTCGCTACACCAACGCCGTCCTCACCAAGGCCGGCTACGAGCACCTGGTCGCCTCGGCGCCCGCCCACGTCGCGACCGTGCGCCAGCTCGTCATCGACCCGTTCACCAAGGCCGAGGTGCAGCAGCTCCACCAGGCAGCGGAGCGCATTCTCCGCGGCGTCGAACAACAGCCCTCCTGAGCATGTGCGCAGCCTGCACCTCCGCCGGAGCATCGCCCCACGCCGCTTATGACCGGCTCAGGCGCCGTGCAGTGCCTCGCGAAGGAACGCCGCGCCTTGGGCGGTGGCCGCCCGGGCCGCGCGAGTCCCGGCGAGCGGGTGCAACATCACGAAGTCGTGGATGATGCCGCCGTATCGGGTCGCCGTGACGGGCACACCGGCAGCGCGCAGCTTGGTGGCGTAAGCCTCGCCCTCGTCCCGCAGCACGTCCGCTTCGCCGTTGATGACCATGGCAGGGGGCAGGCCGGAGAGCTCGTCGGTGGTGGCCCGAATCGGCGAGGCGAGGATCTCGTTCCGCTGGGACTTGTCGGGAAGGTACTGGTCCCAGAACCACTCCATCCCCGCCGCTGTGAGGAAGTAGCCCTCGGCGAACTCCTTGTAGGAGCCGGAGTCCATCCCGGCGTCGGTGACCGGGTAGTACAGCAGCTGGGCGGTGAACGAGGGGCCGCCGCGCTGCTTGGCCATCAGGGTGACGGCGGCGGTCATGTTCCCCCCGACCGAGTCCCCGGCGATCGCAAGGTGGCTCGCATCGAGACCATGTTCCGCGCCATGTTCGACGATCCACGTCGCGGTGGCGTACGCCTCCTCGATCTGGGACGGGAATTGGGCTTCCGGGGCGCGACGGTAGTGCGGGAACACGACGGTCGCCTGAGCGCCGACGGCCAGGTTGCGCACGAGCAGGTCGTGGGTCTGCGGACTGCCCAGGACCCAGCCAGCTCCGTGCACGTACAGGATGACCGGAAGCGTGCCAGCGGCGCCGGCGGGCTTGAGCAAGCGGACGGAGATCTGTCCGTGCGGCCCCCCGTCGATCGTGATGTCGTCGATGTCGACGTCGGGCTTGTCGACCGGGGAACTCTGTACGTCTTCGAGAACGTCGCGGGCCTTGTCGGGGCTGAGCTCGTAGATGAACGGCGGATGCGATGTCGCGACGGAGAACTCCTGCGCTGCCGTCTCCAGGACGATGGTGGGCTGCTGGGTGGACATGGTTCTCTCCTCGAAGGGGTGGGTGTTCGGCAGATCAGGCGTGCTGGTGGTGGTCGCCGACCGTCTGGTTGGCGTGTGCGACTGCCCACGCAAGCGCGTAGTCGGCGACCTCTTCCCAGCCGGGGGCGGCAGGGAAATGCGGTCGACCGGGAAAGAGTTTGAACTCGGTGACGGAGGCCGCGTCGTCGTACTTCTCTTCGTTGTGACGACTCGCCTTGGGCGGAATGATGTGGTCTTCGCCGAAGGCGATGAAGAGCATCGGGGAACGCTTGCGGTGAAAGTCCACTTCGGTCGCGGCGTGCCGGTGCAGGTTCGCGAACGCCCCTTCGCGCAGCACGAGAGTGGGCGCAGGGACGTGGTAACGGTGGTAGACCGCATCGGAGTCGTCACGGCTGAGCGTGTTGGCGAAGGCGTAGTGGAACTCCTTGGCCGTGAGCGGAACCGCCTCGCCCTTCTTCAACGGGTTGAGGGCGGGTGCCGTCGCCTTAATCGTCGACAGCGGCAGGTCGCGGACTCCCTTGACCGTCCCGGACGCGATGCCGACACCGGCGGCGCCGAGTCCGCGGTCGAGGAGGATCTGGGTAAAAGTGCCACCGAACGAGTGGCCCATGATGATCGGCGGCTCATCCAAGTCGTTGATGATGTTCGCGTAGTGGTCAAGGACCGCCTCGATGGTGAGACCGGCAATGAGCGACGGATCGGCGTTGAGCTCATCGACCTTGCGGTCCATTCCGGGCCAATTGGGGGTAATCACCGTGTAGCCGCGGCTGCGGTAGCGGTCGGCCCATCCGTCCCAGCTGGCCGCGGTCATCCACAAACCGTGGATGAGCAGGATCGTGCCCCTTGTTCCGGTGTCGTTCTTGTCGTCCATCACGCTGCTCCTCACCGTCGTCTACCTTGATGCCAACGCTGGACGGGACTCCGAGGCGCGGCAAGGGTAGAGAAGTCGGCGTGCGCGCGCAGCACAGGATCGCGCGTACCTAGCGCAAAGCGGCCGTTGACGGCGCCTAGGACGCGGCTACGATCGCGATGGCGAACGATTCGAAGGCGGCGCCATGGTCCTCCTGCTTGATACTGACACCGTCCCGGAGCAGGACCGAGTCGAGGCGCTCCATGCCGCGTTCGACAGCAATGAAGCTCCCCAAATCGTGACTTTCGGCACCACCTTTCCCGTCCGGCACCGGATGGACCTTTTCGCGATGGGACCCGGAACGCACCTGCTGCGCAACGTTGGCACCGGACTGGACATCACCCGGGGACCCGCGCAGGTCCGGCAAGCCGCACCGGAACAGGCTGCGGTGGGATTCCAAGCCAGCGGTCACAGCGTTCTCGCCGCAGCGGGTTCACAGTCGGTGGCAGCGCCCGGGGAGCTGGTGTTGGTCGACGTGACCAGCCCTTATGCCTACCGACAGTCAAGTCTGAGTAGCCACAAGGTTCTCGTGGTTGACAACCAGCAGCTTGCGTTGCCGGTAGAGGTCGTTCGCATCGCGGCTCCGCGGCTGCGTGTCAGCCCGGTGTACAACCTGGTGCGTGCGCACTTCGCCCGGCTGTTCGAGAACCCGACCGAGCTTCCAGCACCAGCACAAGCCATGGTGGGCAGAGCCACCGTTCAGCTTGTCAAAGCCCTGATCACCACCGCCGCCGACAACGTCCTCAAGGGCGACGCCATGAATAGCACGCTCCATCTGCGCGTGACGATGTTCATCGACGCGCATCTCCACGACCAGACGTTGAATGCGGACCGGATCGCCGCCGCACACCACATCTCATCGCGACAGCTCTACAAGGTGTGGGCAGACGCCGGCCACGCCTTATCGCTGTCCCAGTGGATCATCCACCGGCGCCTCGACCGCGCTCGCAACCAGCTGACCGATCTCGATCCGCAGGTGGCCACCGTCGCCGCCATCGGGCATGCCTGCGGGTTCTCGGACATGAGTCACTTCAGCCGTCGGTTTCGCGAGGTATACGGGCTGTCTCCGCGAGACTGGCGCCGGTACAGCCGCATGCTGTCGTGACCGTGAGACTTCATCGACGTCGCTGCGTCGCGCAGGCTCAGGAGACGGATCCGTGCACGTGGTCGTAGTGGTTGGCCGTGGTGGAGCCCCGGTCCTCCATCGGCCGCCAGCCTTCGCTGCTGCGTTGCACCGACCAGATGTGCTGCTGCCAGATGACCTCTTTCACGCCGAAACTGGAGGCGTGTGAGCGGACGTAGCTGGCGATCGCATCGCCGAGCGAGCCGGTGCACATGATGTCCAGGGCGAGGCCGGCGCCGTGGTCGCCGGAGCCAGACCGGCCACCCCAGGAACTCACGGCCGGGAACGCGGCACAGACGGCGCGGTAGAGCTTGATCGTGTTCGGTTGGAGACCGTTCTCGACCGACGAACCGTCAGGACACGGCGCGCCTGACACGCCGGCAGGGACCACGGTCGTCGCCAGCTTCGGCTTGGTGCGAGCGAGGTAGGTCTTGAGCACCCACACCGTCCGGTGCGTCCGCGCAATCTCCGTCCACTTGCCGCGGACCTTGCCTGTCGCGAGCACCCTGACGCCGGCGCCGATGACAGTGACCAGCTTCGACGTCTCGCCTGGGCGGCTCCGGACGTTGAGCCTCGTAGTCGTCCACATGGGCCGGAGTTTGACCGCCGGCTTCGCCGCCACTGGCTGGGCAACGAGGCGAACCCTCGACCGCGACGCCGTGCGCATCTCGTTGCGGACGACCTCCGGTGCCACCAACGCCGTCGTCGCCACCGGTTCGTCGGCTGTCGTCACCTGGGCGCTGGCGGTGATCGGGACAGCCGTCGCGAGGGCCAGGACGAACCCGGCAAGCGGGCGCAGGCGCCGAGCCAGAGTCGGGCGCTCGGCTTTCCGGTGTCGACCGGCAGGCACTCGTTGATCACCTTGAGGGAGCAGGGGAAATGGGGGCAAAGCGAGTCAAGCACATGTTTGCGGTCTCCCCGTGCACCGGACCTACCCACGGGAGACGCAGATCACACGATCACGTGCGCCCTTCCCTGTGAGCTCACTGTGAGTTGCCGCCGAACGGTGTTGCTCTCATCGCCATCTCATACGACGGCTGTCAGCGTTGCCCTTCTGCGAGCAGCAGGCTGATGAGGGGAGCACGTCGTGACGGCGGATGCGTTTGTCGTGGGGCGAGGGCGGCGCGCCACCTCCCCCCGGCGCGCGGCAGTCCAGGCCACGAAGGTCGTCCTCTCGCTGGCCCTCACCGCCGCCTTGACCGTCGGTGGGCTCCCGCTGGTGTCCGGTGTCGCGTGGCCGGCCATCGCCGGTGCGCTGAGCACCGTGTCGGTGATCGCCGTCCTTGCGCTCACTGCGCTGTGGTTGGCCAGCATCTGGGCGCACACGCTGGTGTTCACGGCCTCGCTGCCCGGGCTGACCAAGCGCCGCGCCATGCTGCTGACCCTGACGGGCAGCTCCGTGTCCAACCTGATGCCGTTCGGCGGCGCTTTCGGGACGGCCCTGAACTACTCGATGACCCGGACCTGGGGTCACAGCCGGGCAGCGTTCGTGCTGTTCGCCGTGATGACCCACCTCTGGGGGGTCGCCGCCAAGCTCGCGTTGCCGATTCTCGCCCTCGTGGTGCTGCTGGCCACGGGGTCGAGCAGCGGGCGCCTGCTGGTCCCGGCGGTCATCGCACTCGTCGCGATGGCGGTCCTCGCGACCGTGCTCGGTCTGATCTTGGCCCGCGAAGGCTTCGCCGCATCGTGTGGCCGGTTGGTCGAGCGCGTCGTGCTGAGCACCACCATGCTGGTCCGTAGGCCGCGCCAGGTGGGCCTGGAGACGGCGGCACTGGACCTCCGTCGGCAGGCCATCGCCATGCTGCGCCTGGGCTGGCGCCGACCAGTGGTCGGGATGGTCGCCTACTTCGGTCTTCAGGGCTTCCTGCTCTGGGCCTGCCTGCACCTGGTCGGGGCCGCGATCAGTCCCGCGCACGTGTTGGCGGTCTACGCGCTCGAGCGTCTGTTGAGCGTGCTGGTCGTCACTCCCGGAGGCCTCGGCGTGGTCGAAGTCGGCATGACCGCCTTGCTCGTGGCGTTCGGCGGCAACCCTGCCGCCGCGGCCGCGGGAGTGGTCCTCTTCCGTGCCTTCACCTTCGCGGCGGAGATCCCCGTCGGAGGGACTTTGCTCGTCGGCTGGCTCGGGCTGCGTATGGCAGCCACCCGAACGGCCCTGCGCGCCCCGCGAAACCTTCAGCCCCACCCAACCATGTCGATAGGAAGCCCATGACGACCTCGCACACGTCAGCGCCCCGCACCATGCTCAACAAAGTGCCGGAAGTAACACTGTTCTTCTGGCTGATCAAGGTGCTCTGCACGACGGTGGGCGAGACCTTCGCCGACAACCTCAACGAGAAGCTCAAGCTGGGGCTCACCAATACGACCTACGTGATGGGCACGCTGCTCATCATCGCGCTGGTCGCGCAGTTCCGGGCTCGCCGCTACCGTCCGGGCCTCTACTGGCTGGCCGTCGTACTAATTAGCGTCGTCGGCACGCTGATCACCGACAACCTCACCGACAACTTCGGCGTCTCCCTGGTCACGACGACTCTCGTGTTCTCGGTGATCCTGGCCGCGGTCTTCGCCGGCTGGTACGCGAGCGAGAAGACCTTGTCGATCCACAGCATCTACACCCCCCGCCGCGAGGCCTGGTACTGGCTCGCGATCCTCTTCACGTTCGCCCTGGGCACCGCGGCCGGTGACCTCACGGCCGAGAAGATGAACGTCGGCTACGTCAACAGCGCGCTCATCTTCGCCGGCGCGATCGCGGTGATCACCGGGATGCACTACGCACTGCAGGCCCGGCTCACGGCATCGCACGCCCGGCACGCGACCAACGCGGTCCTGGCGTTCTGGCTCGCCTACATCCTCACCCGGCCCCTGGGTGCCTCTATCGGCGACTACCTCTCGCAGGCCAAGGCGGATGGCGGGCTCGGGCTGGGCACCGTCGTCACCAGCGCCATCTTCCTCAGCACGATCCTCGCGCTGGTCGTCTACCTCAGCGTCACCCACAGCGACGAGATTGCTGCCGTTGACGGAGACCCGGACGGTCAGCCGCCCACGCAAGACGAAGAAGAGGACGAGGAAGAGGCCGCCTAGGACGGGTACGTGCGAGGCGGCACGTGCTCAGTCCGCCAGCGGCCGGGGCTGCTCATCCGCGTGCGCGATGTGGGTGAGCTGGCTCCAGATCAGCACGACGAACACCGCCGAGCCGGCGAACGCGAACCAGAACGGAGCCGTCAGGCCGCCGCGCTGGGCCAGCACGCCGCCGATCGCCGACCCGATCACCAGCCCGCCGTACACGCCGACGAGGTTCACGCTGCCGACGCGACCCTGCAGCGCGAGTGGCACCGCGCGCTGCCGCACGGTGACCGATGTCGTTCCCCACACGAAGGCGTGGGCGCCGAAGACGAAGAACACCGGCATGGCCACCCAGGGGCTCGACGTCAGCGCAAGTGCCAGGTGCGTCAACGTCTCGATCACGAGACCGATCCGCATGATGTCGCCCAGGCTCACCCGGCGCGTGATCCAGCCGTAGCAAGCCGTTCCGGCCAGGCCGCCCAGAGCACTGACGGTGGTCACGAGGCCGAAGCCGATGTCGCCGAGCCCCAGGTGCCGGGTGGCGTACAGGACGAGGACCGACCAGGCGGCACCGAACGTGATGTTGAACGTGAAGATGGTCAGCACCAGGGTGCGCACCGCCGCGTGGTGACGCACCCAGCGGAACCCCTCCGCGATGTCGTGCCGGAGGTGCGTGCTCTCCCTCGTGTCTCGCGGTTGCGACGGCAGGGCCATGCGCGTCACCAGCACCGCGCCGAGCGCCACGACGACGGCCTGCGCCCCGAAGGCCCAGGCGGCGCCGACTGTGAAGAGCGCGGCACCCAGCGGTGGGCCGGCGAGCTGGTTGACGGTGATGAACCCCATCTGCAAGCGGGCGTTGGCGAGGGCGAGGTCTTCGCGAGCCACCAGCATCGGAAGAAGGGTCTGCGAGCTGTTGTCGGCGAAGACCTCGGCCGTGGCGAGAACGAACAGGGCGATGAGTACGCCGGCGATGGAGACGTGGTCGGTGGCGACGGCAAGGGTCAGTACGACGAGCACGGCCGCCCGGGCCAGGTCGACGCTCACCACGATGAGGCGCCGGTCGAGCCGGTCGGTCAGCGCCCCCGCGATCAGCCCGAACAGCAGCGGCGGCAGCCACTGGACCGACGCCGCCAGGGCCACGAGGAACGCGTTGCGCGTGAGCGAGGCGACGAGCAGGGGGCCGGCGGCGAGCGCGACGCCGTCGCCGAGGTTCGTCGCCCACGACGACGCGAGCAGCCACCGGAACCCGGCCCCGAGCCGTGACGGCACGGCGACTTCGACGAGGCGGCCCACAAGGCCGACAGCCTATTGACGCGGCTGCCCGGCCGCGCTTCACTTAGTCGTCTGACTTAGACACTCGACTAAAGTTGCCCACTACGCGCCCAGGAGGCTGGCATGACGGTTGACGAGCGGACCGCCACCGAAGCGGCGGTCGTGGCCGCGGTCCTCGACTACTTCGAGGGCTGGTTCGACGGTGATGCCGCCCGGATGGAGCGGGCCCTGCACCCCGACCTGGCCAAGCGATCCCTCGAGGCGGACGGCCGGTCGCTGAACGAGACGACCGCCGCGTGGATGGTCGACGCCACAGGACGGGGGGTCGGACGCGACCGGGACCCCGGCGACCGTCAGATCAACGTCACGGTCGAGGACATGCACGCAGACATCGCCAGTGCGACGGTGCGCTCCGCGGTCTATCGGGAGTACGTCCACCTCGCCAGGACGGCCGACGGCTGGAAGATCGTGAACGCGCTGTGGGCGCCGACGTGATCGTGTCGACAGCCCGCTCGACCGCGGAGGACGCGCTGCTCGACGCTGCTGAGCGGCTGCTGGTCGACTCCGGTCATGCCGGCGTCAGCACGCGGCGGCTGGCAGACGAGGCGGGGGTCAACCACGGCCTCGTGCACTACTACTTCGGCTCGGTCGAGAACCTGCTCGTCCGCACCCTCGAGCGCTTCACCGAGCGGCTGATCGCCCGCCAGCGCGAGCTCTACGCCGCCGACCTGCCGTTCATCGACAAATGGCGAACCGCGATGCGCTACCTGATGAGCGACGACTCGGCGTACGAGAAGATCTGGCTCGAGCTGCAGGCACTCGCCTGGAACCGGCCCGAGCTGCGCGAGCACCTCGCCGCGGTGCATGCGGAGTGGAAGGCCGTGCTGATGCAGGCCTTCGCCGAGCCGCGCGGACACTACGGGATCGACATGCCGCTGGAGGCGCTCGTCAGCCTCGTCATGACGTTCAACGAGGGCATCATGCTGGATCGCCTGTCGGGCATCACCGAAGGCCACCAGCAGCTGCTCGACTGGATCGACGGGCGGTTGGCGTCATGACGGCCCCGTCACACGAGCAGTCGCGGGCCCGCTACCCCGACACCGAGGGGTACGTCGAGCGCGACGGCGTGCGGATCTTCTACGAGGTCTACGGCACGGGCGAGCCGACCGTGCTGCTGCTGCCGACGTGGACGATCATCCACTCGCGTCAGTGGAAGATGCAGATCCCCTACCTTGCGCGCCACTGCCGGGTGGTCACCTTCGACGGTCGCGGCAACGGGAAGTCGGACCGGCCGACCGAGGCATCGGCGTACGCCGAGACGGAGTACGCCGCCGACGCCCTCGCCGTGCTGGACGCGACGGGCACCGACCGCGCCATCATCGTCGGCTTCTCCATGGGCGCCCAGCGTGGGCTCCTGCTCGCCGCGGAGCACCCGGAGCGGGTGGACGGGGCTGTCTTCATCGGGCCTGCCTATCAAGGTGGTGGCGACCCGCTCACCGAACGGCTGGCCCATCCGTGGACCGAGCCCCTCGACACGGACGAGGGCTGGGCGAAGTACAACAAGCACTACTGGCTGCGCGACTACGAGGGCTTCCTCCAGTTCTTCTTCTCGAAGATCTTCATCGAGCCGCACTCGACGAAGCCGATCGAGGACTGCGTCGGCTGGGGCCTCGAGACGACGGGGGAGACTCTCGTCCTCACGGGAGAGGCACCCGGGCTGGACCCGGAAGAGATGCGCGACGTGGCCAAGCGGGTGCAGTGCCCGGTGCTCGTCCTGCACGGGACGGACGACGCGATCGCGTCGTCGTCGCGTGGGACTGCCCTGGCGGAGCACACCGGCGGGAGGCTCGTCCTCCTCGAAGGCTCCGGGCACGCGCCGCACGTGCGCGACCCGGTCCAGGCCAACCTGCTGCTGCGGGACTTCGCGTGCCCTCCGCCGCCGTCGCCACGGTGGGCTCGGGGCAAGTCGCGTCGCAAACGGGCGCTCTACATCTCCTCCCCGATCGGGCTCGGTCACGCCCAGCGCGACGTCGCGATCGCGGCCGAGCTGCGCAAGCTGCACCCCGATCTCGAGATCGACTGGCTGGCGCAGAACCCCGTGACGAGGGTGCTCGAGGCGCACGGCGAACGGATCCACCCGGCCAGTGCCCATCTCGCCAACGAGTCCGGGCACATCGAGAGC
>JAVXWK010000441.1:0-11187 GCA_032230575.1 Pseudonocardiales bacterium
TGGCTTGCCCACACGGGACTGGTCGGGCAGGCTCGGCGCGATCCACCACCCGGTGAGGCACCCGCGTCAGGAACCGCACCGGTCTTCCACACCACCTACCCACAGATCAGGCACCGCGCGGCGTGACACCGTGGCGATCGTGCTGACGTGGCTACGGTTTGCCTTTGGCTGAAATGCGTAGTCGGGCTTGCCCGAGTCACGGTGCTCGGCGAATCTGCGTACTTCGCCGGTGGCCCAGGTCAGTTGCCGGATCATGCGGTCAGCCACCTCCGGGGTGACCGCCGTCGCGACCGTGGTCACGCTGTCGCCGAAGCCGAGCGTGACGTGGTCGCCGGCCCAGTCGACATCGACGTCAGCCACCGCGCACGACCAGGGCCTTGCAACTGGTGCAGTGCTGCTCGGCCGCGGTGTTGTAGCAACCGCAGGGACAGCGGATCAGCAGGCCAGCGCGCAGCGCCACACCGCGGATCACGGAAGCCTCGTCAGGAGTGGCGTTGGCGATGAGCAGGGACAGCAGGTGGTCTGCTCGGCGAGCGCGGAGAAGGGCCCGCAGTCGGTGCGCTTCGTCCGAGCGGGTCTGCATCTCGGTCACGTACCGTCCGTGCAGTTCCCTGATCGTCGATGGAAGCCACTCGGCCGATTGCTGCGTGGCCATGTCCAGCAGGGCGGCGAGATCGCCCGCGACCTTCGCGTAGATCACGGATCCGGTCCGCAGGCGAATAACGATGTTGGGGTCGTCGGGCTGGTCGACCGTGGTGGCGGTGGTGATAGCCGGCATGGGTTCACCGGTGGGCTGAGGTGCGGGCGTCATACGGCAGACTCCTGGGAACGTTGCACGATCTCGGCCATGCTGAGGTCGGCTTTGAAGGTGTGGCCGATCCGGCGTTCGACGGCGGCGTACTCGGCGGCGAGTGCGGGGTTGAGCCGTGCGGCGAGGACCAGTTCCCTCGGTCCGGCCAGCACGCAGAACACGCATGAGAGCCTTGGCATCCCTGCGTCATAGGCGGGGTGGTGGGGCAGACCGGAGCGGCGGATGGTCGTCCACACCTGGTCGGCGGTCCAGGTGAAGATGGGGAGCCAGCGGTCAACGATCCGGCGGCCGTTGGTCGCGGCCTTGTCGGGTCCGAACGCGACCTTCTTGGCGCGGGCGGGCGACTCGTCGGCGCGGATGCCGAGGCAGTTGAGAATCCGAATCGGACGGAACAACGTGCTGGGGTTGCGCCGGCGGTGCGCGTTCGCGAGCCGCGTCATCAGCTTCGCTACCTGCGAAGTCTTCTGATCACTCGTGCAATAGCGCGCGGTGCTGGACGGAAACCTGCCGCGCTTTTCGATCTGATGGATCAGGTCGCCGAGCTCACGACGGACGACCTCGAAGTACAGGCCGTAGGCCGCGGCTTGTCGACGCGCGAGCTCCATCGTGCCCGGCCACTCGGCGCGACCGAGGTCCGCGTGGACAACGATGATCCGCCAGCGGGCGATGCCGGCCGCGTCGCATTGCTCGACGATGTGGGTGAGCATTGCCTGCGAGTCCTTGCCGGCACTGGAGTTGACGAGGATGACGTCGTAGGCCGCTAGGTCAGGTGTGCTCACTTCCGGGGGAACGAGCATGTTCGTGGAGGTCCTTTCAGGACCGTGTGGTGCGCCATGGCGGCGCACCACACGGACGCCGCTCGGGCACGACGGGGAGCGAGCGCATGAGACGGCGCTCGTCCGTGCCGGGTGGTGGCGGATCAGAAGTGCGTGGCTGGCCGCGGATACAGCTCGTCGACGCTGAGGTCGTAGAGCTGCAGGCTCGCTAGCTCGGCGCCTGCGAGGCAGGCCCGGCACATCCCGTGGGTGCTGAGCTCGGCCCGGCCGACGTCGGCACCGCATTGCGTGCAGCTGTGGGCGGCGAGCAGCGTTGCGACCTGGTCGGGGGTCGGCGGGGATGGCTGCGGTGCTTCCCACAACGTGCGCTCGACGCCGGCGGATCCGTGATCTGTGCGCGGCCGCGATGGACGGTTCCACCCGGTGTGGCGGGGTCGGTGGGCGACCACGTTCCATCCGGCTGCGCGCAGGCTGGCGCCGTTCTCTCCGTTGCCGGGCTGGGTGTAGGTGATCAGGCGGGTGTGCCCCAGCGCCTGGGCGGCGCGCCACGCGGTGGCGTAGAGCGCGCTGCAGGCGTTGCGCGTGCCGTCGGTGGCGGTGCGCAGGACCTCGAGCGTCTGGCCGTCGTCGAAGTGCCGGGCTACCGGGCGGCCGACGATCACGACTCCGGCGAGCATCTCGCTCGCCACGTGGACGACGCCGGCGCTGAACTTGTGGCCGGGTGGAGGAGTGAGGTGTCGGTGATAGTCGGTGACGAACTCACACGCTTGAGCGAAGGTCACCGGCACGATCGTCAGCAGCGACGCGCGCTGCGCGGTCACCCTCGTGCTCCGCTGGAGCCGGGGAGTTGTTCGACGACCACGCCGGCGGTGGGAGCGATCTTCGCGTACACGTTGGGGGCGAGCCACCAGCCCCGCATCTGCGTCCACGTCTCACCCTCGTAGCGGCGGGGCTCGCCCAACGGTGGCCGGACCTGACCCCGGCGCAGGTCAACGTCCCAGTGTGGTCCGCTGCAGAGGCGGTCGAAGTAGACGGTGTCGCCGGTGAGATCAAGGCGGATCAGTGGTGTGCCGTCGGGGACCTCGTAGTCCGCGCGGGCCAGAAACTCCGGCAGGGTGTCGTGGCTGATGATCGTCCAGCGGTCGCTGGCGGCGGCGGAGACGGTGCCGAGCAGGCTGACCTGCACCAGGTTCAACCGGCGCCGGCGGGGAGCGCGGTTCAGGCCCACGGCGGGACCTCCCCAGCGGCGGGCAGCTGCTTCACCGGTTCCGGCCGGGCATCCACCACGAACGCGGCGATGGGCTCTTCCTCGTCGAGGACCCAGTCGGTCGCCTGGTAGCGGCGGACCAGTTCGTCGACCACGGCCTGGCCGTCACGCGCGTGACACCACCGTTCGAAGGTCGACCGCGCGCCTAGCGTCGTGCCGTCGGGGTAGCAGACCTCGCCGTCCAGCACCGCGCAGTTCGGCAGTCCGGTCTCCGAGGTGTACATCGGCTGGCGGGAGTGGAACTCCAGCGACATGCCCCCGACGGCCGTCGCCAGCAGGGAAGGCTGGATCTGCAACTCGACCGCACCGAGCGGCCCGACGACGATCACGGATACGCGAGAGCCGTCCGGGAGATGTCGCACCTGCAGCGACAACGGGGCAGGGACGGACATGCTGGTGTCGAACACGACGAGACCGGTTTCGGACATGAGCTATCTCCCTTGCACGAGAACACTCTCCGGGGCCGAGGACGAGGTGGATGAGGCCTGCGGAGGTACGACGGTCAGAAGACGTTGGCCGAGGTGTGGCTGGTCACCCCGGCCAACGCGGTTCGAGGACGTGACGGCCGTCGACGGGCCGGTACGCTGGTGCGGTCGGGCCGGTATCCGGAGATTCCTGCTCGGTTTCCGCCGGATGGCCCGTACCGCCGGTGGGTGTCTTGGTCGGACGTTCCGCGCTCGCGCGGGTCGTTGCCCTTCTCGGAGGGCACATCCACCGGCACCCAGGAGGTCGGTGAACGCGTCGGTCGAGAACGGGCGCGAGTTGCTCTCAGCTCTCGAACTCTGATGGGCGAACGCCGGCCTTCAGGTCGTGTTACGAGCCATAGGCCAACAGCAGCCAGCGCGGACCGTCCTGGTGCGGCTCGATCCCGAGGCTCTGCAGTGCCGAACCCAGGCGCATGTCCCACGCCTGCTCGATCCTCAGGCGTTCCAGGTCTGCCATGTGGATCTGCGTGGGCCCATCCCAGTCAGCTCGCTGAACGTGTGCGGCGAGAAGGTAGGAGGGCTCGTCCCGTTCGCTGTGAGGCTCGAACGTGATCCCCGTGTGTTCACGAAGGCGTGCTTCGACCTGCTCGACGACGTCGGGGGATTCCTCGTTCTCGTTTCCGTACCAGTCCACACCGCGGCCTGGGAGAGCAGCGGTGGTAGTGAACTCCCAATCGACCCGGCCACCGGCCAGATCGAAGCCGTAAGCGAGGATGCCTTCCGGGCGGTTTCCCAATGAGGTGCCTTTCGTCCAGTGATCGAGTGATGTACCGAGCCGCGACAGGTCGACGTTCCGGTCCGACAAAGCGTCAGGCGGCCTCGACGAGCCCGGCCATCTCGTCGGCTTCGCCGTCGACGAGCTCGGTGGAGTCAAGGGCCGCGAGAATTTGCTTCGCCACACGGAGCACCGTCTCGGCTGCGGCCCGGATGACCTGGCAATCCCCTTCGGACCAGGAGTTGACGTAGGGCGCCGAGTACTTGCCGGTGTCCAGGCCGAGTGCGCCGCACACGATGTAGGCGATCGACTCGGCTTCGGTCTCCGCCTTGCCTCGGTGCTGTGCATAGCCGTAGGCGGGATCGACGTGGCCGAGAAGGATGTGCGCCAGCTCGTGTAGCGCCGTCTTGACCTTCTGCGCGTCGTCGACGTCGTTGCGCACCCAGACCGTCTTGCCGTCGGTCCGGCCGTTCGCGCCGCCCAGCGTCGCCGGGTCGACGTACTCGAAGGCCACCCCCGCGGCTTTGATCAACGCGATCACGTCGGCCAGCGCACCGGTGGTGTCGTCGCCGGTGAGCAGCTCGGGGCGCGCCCCGCCGTGCACCTTGATCCGGCGCCGCACGGCGATCGGCGGAGGAATCTCTGCCTCCGTCGGTCGTTTGAGCTGCGAGGCGTCGAAGACATAGGTCGGCTGGAAACCGGCCAGCACCTTGTTCAGGCTGCGACCTTGCGCGTCGCGCGGGAGCTTCTTGCCGGTCTCGGTCTCACGCTTGTCGCACTCTTGCTTGGTCAGCTTGCGCTTGCGCGGTGCCCAGATCGGGATGCCGAAAGGAGCATCAGGATCGGTGCCGGCAGGGCGTTGCGGCACGTTGAGGTCGCAACCGCAGACCTTCAGCTTCGGGCCCTGACAGATGGCAGAGTCGTGTTTGGCCTGTGCTTTCCAGGAGTTGAAGGACTGCACGAAGGTGGGGGCGAACCCACGAGCCTGGCAGGCGAGGAGGATCAACAGCTGGTTGCCCAGCGAGTACTTGGCGCCGAACTGCGCGATGACGTCGAGCGTCTCGATCCACTTCTCCTCGTCGCCCAGCGCCGCGATCGCGGCATCGAGCCGGGCTTTCATGGCTTCGGCGACTTCGTCTCGTGCTGCTTGCCGTGCCGCTGACGGAGCACGTCGGCGGGCGCGCCCTGCCGCCGCGGGCTTCTCGGCGGTGAGGGCTGGTGAGTCGGACATGGTTCCTCCGCTCGGCTTCTGCTGCCCGCACGAGTGACCTGTCCCTTATGGACAGAAGCGGGTGCCGCCCCGGTCTCGGTGGGGCGCACTCGTCCCGCGTCGGCACCGGGGGAAGGGGGCAAGCCCGCTTTTGGCTTGCGCCCGGCCTGGTGCCGACGCAGAGTGCGGCGCCCTACCGAAACCGGGGCGTCGTGGCGTTCCCGATCTCCGACTTCCTGAGCGTGGCCAGACCTGCGTGGATCGCCTCGTCGAGCAGGTGATTCAGGAACTCGCCGCGTTCAGCGCTTGGCCCGGTGGGCGTCCAGTGCGTCCCATCCCTGGTGCCAGAGCGGGTCGGCTACGGCGGGCGGGGCGGTGCTGTAGAGCGCCAGACGCGTCACGCGGTAATGGCGGGCGAGCTGTGCGAGCACGTCGGTCGCGCGGGCGAGGTCCCACCAGTAGTTCTGCGGGTCCGGGGACAGCGCCAGCTGCACCGAGCACACCCACGCCGTTCCGCGGGGATGTAGCTCGACGTGCGGGTCCAGCGACAACGTCCGGTAACGCAACGGGAAGTCCACCTCGGCCTGTGCGCGGTCGACGTGGCGGGTGAAGGTGTCGGCGAACGTCTCGAAGTAACGCCAGTACGTCTCGGCGGGGTGGCCGTCGACGAGCGGGTCGACCCGCAAGCTGGCCGCAAGCATGTGCTGGTGGGCGCGGTGTGGCTTGTCGACGATGGACCCGTGGGACGTGGTCAGGCCGGAGACCAGGGCTGGATCGTCGGTGTACTGAGCGTTGTCGTCCAGTGCCCAGGCCCGCACCAGTCCGCGTTCACCGCGGGCTTCGGCGCGGATCCAGTAGCGGGCGGTGGCCATCTCGACCCACCCGGTACCGGGAGACCAGCGGGGTACAGCCGGGTCCGCGACGGTGAGCACCGCGGTGGCGACGCGCATCGCTCGGCGGTGCCCCAGGTACGGGTGCAATGTGCGGTGCAAGCGACCGTAGAGAGAACGCTTCACTGGCGCCCGTCCAGGTCGAGACAGTCGGCCAGGCACAGGGCCAGGCCCCGCGCGTCAAGGGCGTCGGGGCTCTCGGCCATGGCCTGCCGGTACGCGGAGTCCTCGTCCTCGCGGTCGTGGTCGAAGTAGATCTCGGTGATGACGACCAGCCGGACGAGGGACTCCAGTTCGTGCGGTGCGAGGCTGGACATCGCGCGCAGCAGCGGCGACGGACCGGGCTGGACGGCGAGGTTGATCGCGGTCATGGTGGATCCTTCGGGGCGTGTTCGATCCCTTGTGGACAGAGAGGCGGCTGCGGCACGCGTCACGGCCTGAGGGCCGTGGTGACGGGAGTTCGCTCGTGGATGTCGTCGCCGCGGCGTTCGACGACGGTGCCGATGGGGAAGTCACCGGCGATGCGGGCGATATCGCGAGCGGCCTGGTAGGCCCAATCGCGAACGGTTCGGTTGTCGGGCAGGCCGGCGCGCAGCAGGCTGGTGTGGTGGGCGGCGACGTAGTCGCTCCAGGTCATCTCGCGTTCGACGACCTCGGCAGTGCTGGTGGGTTGTCGGGAGTCCAGGCCGGTGAACGCCCGGCAGCAGCGGCAGACGCGGTCTGGATCGGGGTTGTCGCAGGCCGAGGTGATGTCGACAAGTTCGCCTGGGGAGCAGCCGATGAAGTCGTCGTCGTGCAGTCCGTGGGTGCGGGTGGTGGCGACGAGCACGACGAGCGGCGACACCGGGTTTTCTTCGGTCATGGCGCGGTGGTGGCCGCGATGCGCGCGGCCCCCGCGTCGATCTCGACTTCGACGCTGTAGATCTGGTCTCCGGCGGCGGCAAACTGGGCGGCCAGACCGCGCGAGCCGAACGGTGCTGTCTGCAGGGCTGAGGCCTGGTCGGCTCCGACGAAGAACAGGTCGGCCTTGATGGGCGGAGCGTCCGCCGCGTCGATCGCGGTGTTGGGACGGGCCAGCCTGCCCTGGATCTCCAGGGGCTGTTCGGTCTGGGAATCGCGGTAGGTGAGGTGCTGGTCGAGCAGCTCGCGGTGGTCTTGGAGGTAGTCCTCGATGAACCAGTCCGGGTCCAGCAGCAGCGCGTTCAGTTCTGCGATCGGCACAGGGATCGCCGCAGTGAACTGCCAGTAGATGTCCTCGCTGGCCTGGATATCCATCGGGATGGCGACCGTGTCGGCGCCGTGGGGGGCGGTGGCGGTGATCTGCAGCCGCGACCAGCGGGAGTCAGGGCCTGCGAGGGATCGCGCGGCATCAACCAGCTGTGGCATCGGATGTTCCGTGCTGGGCACCGGGTCGTCCAGCAGGTGCCCGGTGTACTGGCGCAGCGCTTCCGGGCCGACCTTGTGCAGCGCGGTGGCGTTGCCGTGCCGGAACAAGTAGTCCACGAGCTCGCAGACCCGCAGCGGCGGCAGCGCGGCGAACTCGGCCGCGTGCAGCGGATCGGTGTGCTCGCTGGTGAACCAGTCGATCAGGATCCGGGCGGCCGCGCGAATGCCGGGGGCGTCTCCGGTCTCGCGGCACATGGTGCGGGAGAGGTCGGGCCGCGCGATCGCCAGGAGCGCGAGGTGGGCGGGTGAGCCGGTGTAGGTAACGCCGTAGGCGTCGGTGAGCTGGTAGTTCGTGCCGGTGTCGGCGTTGATGCCGATGGCGGCCGCGATCCGCGTCGGGTGCGGGCGAGTGTCGGGCGTGCTGGGGGTGGCCATGGCGAGGTGTCCTTCGGGCAGCATGAGAACGGCCCGCCGGCGCGGTGCGCTGGCGGGCCGTTCGAGGGGAGGTCGGTTAGAGCAGGGGCGGAGTGAGTTCGGCGTGGGCAATGCGGATGATTCGCTCGCCGGGCTGGTCGTAGACCGCAGCGGTGCTGCCCTCACCGAGCGCGCGCACCAGGTTCGTCAGGTGGGCGCTGATCAGGTCGGTGTGGCTGGTGTTGTCGCTGTGCAGGTGGATGACGAGGTTGGACGCGTCGAGCATTTGGCTGTTGACGTACTGGGCGAGCCACGGGGGCAGGCTGAGCGCTTGTGCGGCCGCGACCCAGTCGGCATCGACGTCGATGCCGAACTCGCGGAACCACTGGCACAGCTCGTCGACGGTGTCACCGCCGTTCCAGCCGCCGTCTTCGTCCTCGATCGCCTTCATGCGGCCGAACAGGTCCAGCACCGCGGCGCACTCAGCGAGGTTGGGCGCGCTCGTGGTGGACGAGGTGGTGGGGTCGGCCTGCCAGCCGCGCGGCGCGATCGGCGCCGCTGAAGTAGTGGTGGCGGACTCGTCGCTGATCTCGGCGGTGTGCTCGGGGCCGGTCACTATGCTTTCAGGATCGTTGTCGCACCAGGTGTTTTCACTGTCCATGTTGGATCTCCGCTCGGTTTCACAGGGCGCGGGAGCGGGTCCATGCAGCGCCGGATGGTCGGTTCCAGCTGCCACAGCCGCTCTCGCGAACGGGAGTCGGGTCAGGCGGGGGTCTGGGCACCGCCGTCAGAGCTGG
Organism: Pseudonocardiales bacterium; assembly: GCA_032230575.1. Lineage (GTDB taxonomy): Bacteria > Actinomycetota > Actinomycetes > Mycobacteriales > Pseudonocardiaceae > Lentzea. Next base: position 8,752 of record JAVXWK010000441.1, read on the forward strand.
CGGCCGCGAGGACTAGCGGGATGTCCGGGCCGATCTCGGCGGCCAGACCGAGCGTGCGAACGGCCTCGTCGAGCAGAGCTTCCAGCGCCGTGTGAATGCGCTGCTTGTTCAGGTAGCGCTCACCGAAACTGTGGCTGAAGCGGGGGACGCCGTTGGGGCCGAAGTGGCCGTCCAGGAGCCAATACGGCTCGTCGACCAGCCGGGACAGGAAGTAGGTATCGGGTGCGGGCTTGTCGGCGGTCGCGACCTGCAGCTGGGCTTCGAGGCCGATCAACCAGCCGAAGCGCGGATCGGCTTCCTTCTGCCGGGCGCTGGCCAGATAGGCAAGGACGCCTCGCTCTTCCTTGCGAACGACCTTGACGACCGTGGCGGCGATGGTCGCCAGTTCCTCGCCGGTGTCGCGGGCGGTGAGCACGATGTCGCGAGTGGGAACGATCGGGGTTGCGGTACTGGTGGACATGGGCGTCAGCTCCTTTGAGGTCCAGCGAAACGGCAAAGCGCGGGCCGGACGGCTCAGGGCTTCGCCGTCGTGGCCCGCGCTTCGTGAGGCGGGAAAGGGTCTGGGAGAAAGTCAGAAGGGCGCGATCCGCACGTGGGAACCTGGGTGGTGGTCCTTGAGGCAGGGCTTGGTCAGTGCGTGCACCTGCCCGGCTTCCGCGGGTGAGCATCGTGGCGTGGGCCTTGCGACGCGTGGTGTGCCTGTCTGGCGTCACCCGGCGTGCGGTCTTCTCGGCGGGAAACCGCACGAGAACCGTCCAGAGCCTGTCGTCACGGGAAGACTGCTGAGCCGGGACCCGTCACAGCGCTCGTCCGTCGCAGTCGAAGTACTCGCCTCCGCGGACGTGCGGCTGCCAGCAACCTCCGTGCGGATCGTCGTCCTCGTCTTCGTCGTCTTCCGCTGGCTCGGCGCAGTCGTAGCACAGCATCCGGCCGCCCTCGGTTTCGACGAAGCCGTTGTCGAGCGCGTGACGAACGGCTTCCTGTTCGGTCGCTTTTCGTTCCTGCTCTGTGGTGCCCTTCAGCTCGAACGGCGCCTCGATGGCGACGCCGGCGTCTCCGGCTCCTTGACCGCACTCGTCGCACTTGATCCAGAGGCCGTAGATGATGGCCATGCTGGGAGTTCTCCTGTCTTCGCCGCGAACACGGTCTGGTCCTCGTTGAACTCGGGCGTGCTGGGCCTGGGTGAACCGTCGGTGGATCGGCGGTTCACCCAGGGGTCTGTTGTGGACGGCGTGCTGTCAGCCCAGCAGGGCCAGCTGACCGTGCGTGTCCTCTGCGGCCGCGGGCAGCGCGAGTTCGGCGGGCGCGGTGAAGTCGGCGCGAACGATCTCCACGCACGGGCTGACGTCGTGCCAGTCGTCCTTGTAGAAGCTGGTGTCGATGCCGACGTTCATCTCCAGCTCGATGCCGGTGGCCTCAACGAACTTCCGGTACTCGGCATCGCCGGTGTCGCGCTCGTAGGACTGCCTGCCTGAGTAGCGGAACGGTGCGGCGTTCTGCGGGATGAGGAACACGCCGTGGCGGGCGATCAGTGAGGCCAGGGCGATGACGTGGTACTCGAAGCGGCGGCCGCGGTACCTGCCGCACGCGTCCGCGATGCCGGGGACCGGGCCGTAGGGTGGGTTGGAGATCGCGCAGTCGAACGTGCCGAGCTCGTCGAGCATCGACGGGATGGTCATGACGTCGGCGTGAATCCAGGTGGCTTCGGGCACCACGCGTTTTCCGACCCGCACGTAGTCCTCGTTGCGCTCGATGCAGACCAGCGGGCGGCTGCCGTGTGGCCACCGTCCCCACAGGTCCCGGCTGTGGTAAGCCAACCGGCCGATCCCGGCGCACAGGTCGATGACCCGCTCGCCCCAGACCTCCACGTGTGCCATGTCGCGTGCCAGACCGGCCGGGGTGAAGTGCGCTCGGTCAGAGGCGTTGCGGGCGGTCGAGGAAGCACGGAAGTTGTCGAGGACGAACTCTTTCTCTTCGTCGTCCAGCGGGCGGTCGAGATCGACCAGCTGGCAGGCCTGCCAGTGCAGGCGTTCCTGCTCGTGGGTCAGTTTGGCCACGGCGGGGTCCCCTTTGTTCGCTCGGTTTCCGTGGCGCGCGGGCAGGTGGTCGGTCCTGCGCGTGCGCGCGGTGCTGGTGAAGAGCGCGATGTGCGCGAAGCCGGTGCGGTGGGGCTCCTCGATGAGGTGCCGCGCGTTGATCACCGGGTGGTGCCGCCCTGCCGGGGCGGGCGCGCTCGATCAGCGCTGTCGCTTGGGGTTGGTCAAGCGTGCTTTCCGCTTGACCAACCCCAATGTGGCGGCGCAGAGTGCGGCGCCCCGTCCGGCGGGCGGGGCCGCGAGGCCCGTCCGTGTGCGGGTGGGGTGGGTGAACCCGTTCGCGGCTGGGCCCCGGAGGCGGCTCAGGTGCGAACGGAGATCAGCACGCATCTACTCGGGC